>JBHEMR010000029.1:0-7605 GCA_046262495.1 Pseudonocardiaceae bacterium
CGTTGGCCTGAGCGGAGAGGATTTCGACGCGCTTGAGCCCGTAGGTGTACCCGCCGCGGGGCGGGCGTGCCGCCAGGCGTATCGCGATTATCGCGAGGACGATCGAGCCGGCATCGGTCAGCATGTGCGCAGCGTCGGACAACAACGCCAGTGACCGAGCAATCACCCCAACGAGCACCTCGCCAGCCATAAACACCACGATCAAGGCGAGCGCGATGCTCAACCCTCGACGCTCGGTGTCTTGCCCGACCGCGTGCCCGTGGCCGTGACCATGCGCGTGCCCAGCAGCATCACTCACGGCCGTGATCTTAACGAATCATTGCAACATGCGCATACCACCTTGCCGCGACAGCGTGGGGAGTCTCACCGTCAGCGGGTTTGCTGCCCAACCCGGTCCTTCGCCCGGCCGGCTCGATCGTTCACCTGGTTCGCGGCCGCGCGGCTCTTTTCAGCCACCCTGGCAGCGGCGTCGCTCGCCGTGGACTTGACCGACTCGACGGCCTGTTGCGCCGGCTCGCGCAGGTTGTCCGTGACGTCCGAGGCGACCTGCTTCACCTGCTTGGTCATGGGCCCCAGCTGGTCGACGAGCCGCTCCTTCGCCTGCGCAGCGAGCTCCCGCTCCTTGCGACTGGTCTGAATCAACGATGCCACGAGCCAACCGCCACCGAACGCGATCAGCCCGGCGGCCAGCGGGTTGCCCTGGGCGCGCCGCCGCGCCGCCTGCGGTGCCGAGGTCACCGCGTCGACCGCGCTCGACGCCATCGACGACACCTGGTCAGCCGTTGTCGAAGCGACCGAGCTGGCCGTCTCTCCGATAGTTGACACCGTGTCGGCTGCGGTGGACGCGGCGTCCTCGGCGGTACCCATGATCCTGTCCTTGACATTGGTCATCGTGTGGCGGGTTCGGTCGACTTGGCGCGCCATGGCACGACTCGGCGTTACCTTCTCGGTCAGCGCGTTGACATTCGCGCTCAGAATGCTTCGAGTGTGCTCGATCCGGCGGCGGATCTGCTCGGGATCAGCGGTCATCGTGCTCTCCTCACCTGCCCCGGAGGGCGTCCGGAATCTCCTTGAGCGTGTCGACGGTCCGTTCTGGCGTTGGCTGCACCCGGCGCAGCTGCTTGCGGCCGGTTGCGTACAGCACGGCACCGACGATCGCCCACAGTGCAGCGACGATGAGTGCTGCCCGGCCCGGATGCATGGCGTTTGCCAGCGCGGACCACAGTGCGACCGATAGGAACAGCAGCACCATGTAGCTGGCGAATCCCGCCCCGCCGAGCCTGCCAGCGGCCTTGCCGCTCTTGACCACTTCCTGCTTGAGCTCCGCGGTCGCCAGCTCGAACTCCTGGCGCATCAGAGTCGACATATCTCGCGTGACGTTACTGATCAGCTCACCGATCGACGCATCGCCAACGTCGAGTCTCGGGTTCGCCTGCGCGTCTATTCCCCGCGGAGCGGGGAAGGGCCGGCTCACCGGGTCAGCCCCTCATCGGCACCGAAATCCGTGCCTTCGCCAGCGCAGTGCGGGCAGGGGTCTGCGACCGGCTCAGCCACGCCCACCGGCGGCCCGCCCAGCGCGACCGTGTCCATCGACGGTTGCGTTTGCGGGTTCCGGGGCACGGGAAGTTCCGGGTCCGCTACTGGGTATTCGACGCTGGTTTCGGGGTGTGAATGGGGCTGCACCGGGGTGCTTGGCGCCGACGTCGAGCCGTTGCCATTGGAATCTTTGACCGCGGCCACGCCAGCCCCCGTGATCCGGCCGACAGCTACACCCGCCAGCGCCGCGCCGAGGAGAAACACGCCCGGACGGCGCCGGGCGAAGGAGCGAACCTCCTCGATCAGATCACCCGGCTCGCGGTGCTGCAGCCACGATGCGAGCTGATGCAGCTGGTCCGCACCCTGGCGCGCCACCGTACTCATGGTGGCGGACGTGGACCTACCCTCGGCGATCTCCGCCAGCTCGTCGGCGATGGTGGTGAGCCGCCGTGCCGCCCTCTGCTGCTCGGAGACGACCTGCTCATGCAGCTGCTGCCGGCCCTCTTCCATCAGGTTCCGGCCCTGCTGTCTGGTCTCCGCCGCCAGTTCCCTCGCCTGATCCGCCGCGGTCTGCGCGACCTGACCCCCGGCGTCTTTCGCCGATCGGCCGACGCCGGCCGCCTCGTTGCGCACCACGCCAGTAGTAGAGACCGGGCGTGACCGGCTGTCCGGCGCCATCGACTGGGTTCGTACTTCTCGGACCATTACAGAACCTCCGCTGTTGACACGCCCTTCCTTGCTAACACGTACCCGGCGGCAGGTGCCCTAATCGTTGCAAAACGGCTCGTAACGGGCGGCGGGCGGCCGCGTCGACGAAATCACCCGAATGCCGTGATGCGCGACCCGGTTTATAGCGTCCACTTCTGGTGAGCTGTGCCGTTGATGCAGCGAGGGAGGCGCAACCATGCCGGCCGAGGACGTCGATGTCGTGGTGATCGGGATGGGACCGGGCGGTGAGGACGCGGCGACCCGGCTGGCCACCGCGGGACTCACGGTGGTCGCAGTCGAGTCGCGGTTGGTCGGCGGTGAGTGCCCGTATTACGCATGCGTGCCGACGAAGATGATGATTCGCGCCGCCGACGCGCTGGGCGAGGCCCGCCGCGTTGATGAGTTGGCCGGCTCAGCACAGGTGCACGCCGACTGGGCGCCGGTCGCCGCACGTATCCGGACCGAGGCCACCGATGACTGGGATGACACGGTCGCTGTCGAGCGATTCGAGAAGACCGGCGGCCGGCTCGTCCGCGGCCGAGCGACCCTGACCGCGCCCGGCGAGGTCACCGTGTCCACCTCAACCGGTGAGCGGGTCTTCCGTGCTGCCCGGGGGATCGTGCTCAACCCCGGCACCGAGCCGGCCATGCCGCCGATCGACGGCCTGGCCGATACGCCGTACTGGACCAACCGGGAGGTGGTCGCGGTGACGGAGGTGCCGGAGTCGCTGATCGTCCTGGGCGGCGGCCCGGTGGGTTGCGAATTCGCGCAGGTCTTCGCCCGGTTCGGGGCACACGTCACGGTGCTGGAGGCCCAATCACAGCTGTTGCCCGGTGACGAGCCCGAGGCCGGCGAGCTGCTCACCGGTTCCTTCACCGCCGAGGGAATCGACGTCCGCGCCGGGGTCTCGGCAGCACAAGTGGGTTACCACAACGGCCAGTTCACCGTGGCGCTCCAGGGGGGTGACGTGCTGACCGCGCAACAGCTCCTGGTGGCGACCGGTCGACGCACCGATCTGGTTGCGCTGGGCGTCGGTGCGGCCGGTCTGGACGACCAAGCCCGCACGATCGAGGTCGACGAGCGGATGCGTGCCGCAGACCGGCTGTGGGCGATTGGGGACGTCACCGGCATGGGCGCCTTCACCCACATCTCGATGTACCAGGGGCGGATCGCGGCCGCTGACATCCTCGGCCGGGACGGCGAGACAGCTGACTACCGGGCGGTCCCCCGGGTCACCTTCACCGATCCGGAGGTCGGCGCCGTGGGCCTGACCGAAGCCACCGCTCGCCGTGACGGCCTGCACGTGCGCACCGGGCTGGTCCGCCTCCCGGCCACCGCCCGCGGCTGGATTCACAAGACCGGCAACGACGGCTTCATCAAACTGGTCGAGGACGCCGACCGGGGCATTCTCGTCGGCGCCACCTCCGTGGGACCTACCGGTGGGGAAGTGCTCGCTGCACTCGCTGTCGCCGTGCACGCCAAGGTTCCCACCGCGCAGCTACGGCAGATGATTTACGCCTACCCGACCTTTCACCGTGCCATCGAAGACGCGTTGCGCGAGCTGCACGATTGATCCAGCAAGCCGCCGCCAGGAGGGTTCATCGCGGTTGCGGAAAGCCCGTACGGCGCCGCGTCTGGGGCGGGCTGGCTGATCGGCGCCGTACGGACTTCCCGGATGAGGCTCACCTGGCGCCCGTCATCATCGCCACGCGAGCCCGCGAGAGTCGCGCCCGGTCAGCGCGACCCACGATCGTCCGGGTAGGCGAGAGGCTACCGTTATCAAACCGTGATCGTGCGCGCCGCACCCCGGTCGCCGCTGCGAATCACCCATGCTTCGTATGAACAACTACTGAATGTCGCTCCTGCGGTACCTAGTGGGGGAATAGCGGCTCGGTCACCCCTACCATGATCGTGGCTGATTACGGGTTGTAGAAGCGCGGCGCTCGCGAGTTCGGGGACCCACCGGCGGACGCGCCTGCGATCACCGAGTTCGTCAGGCTCTCCCCGCCCTCGACCGAGCCTGCATTAGGTTTCCACATGGCGGTTGATCGACGGTTGATCGGGAGGAGGCTGCGTGCGCGTGGCGACGGCGTCGCTCAACCAGCGGATCGCTGACGAGTTGGGGGTGCCCGAGCGGCAGGTGAGCGCCGCTGTGGGGCTGCTCGACGGCGGGGCCACCGTGCCGTTCGTCGCCCGATACCGCAAGGAAGCCACCGGTGGGCTCGACGACGTGCGGCTGCGCACCCTGCAGGAGCGGTTGGATTACCTGCGCGAGCTCGAAGAGCGCCGCACGGCGATCCTCAACTCGATCCGCGAGCAGGGCAAGCTCGATGACGCGCTCGAGACGAAGATCATGGCAGTCGACTCCAAGGCCCGACTGGAGGACCTCTACCTGCCGTTTAAGCCCAAACGCCGAACCAAGGCGCAGACCGCGCAGGAGGCCGGGTTGGCGCCGCTGGCCGACGAGCTGCTCACCGATCCGAGCCAGGAACCGCACGCCGCCGCCGCGCCGTACGTTGATCCCGAAAAAGGCGTGCCCGACGCCGCCGCCGCGCTGGACGGCGCCCGAGCCATCCTGGTGGAGCGTTTCGCCGAAGACGCCGATCTCATCGGGTCCCTGCGCGAGCAGATGTGGTCGCGGGGCCGGATGGTTTCCCGGGTGCGTGACGGCCAGCAGGAGGCCGGGGCGAAGTTCGCGGACTACTTCGAGTTCTCCGAGCGCTTCACGAAGCTACCCTCGCATCGCATCCTGGCGCTGTTCCGGGGCGAGAAGGAGGGCGTGCTGGATATCTCCCCCGAGCCCGACGCGCCCGAGACGCCGGGTCCCAGCCGCTACGAGCAGGCCATCGCCGTGCGTTTCGACGTCGACGATCGGGGCCGCCCGGCTGACCGCTGGTTGGCGGACACCGTGCGGTGGGCCTGGCGCACCCGGATCCTGCTGCACCTCGGTCTCGACCTGCGGATGCGGCTTCGCCAAGTCGCCGAGCAGGAGGCGGTGCGGGTCTTCGCCACCAACCTGCATGACCTGTTACTCGCTGCACCCGCAGGTGCTCGGCCGACCATGGGACTGGATCCTGGCTACCGCACCGGCGTCAAGGTGGCGGTCATCGATGCCACCGGCAAAGTGGTGGCAACCGAGACCATCTACCCGCACGCTCCGCAACGCCGCTGGGATGAGGCGCTGGCTGTGCTGGCGCGCCTGGCCACAACGCATCAGGTCGAGCTGATCGCGATCGGCAATGGCACCGCGTCACGGGAGACCGACAAACTCGCCACCGAGCTGGTCAGGCGGCTGGGTGTCACCAAGGCGGTGGTGTCGGAGGCAGGCGCGTCGGTGTATTCCGCTTCGGCCTACGCCTCCCAGGAGCTACCCGAGCTGGACGTGTCGCTGCGCGGAGCGGTGTCGATCGCGCGCCGGTTGCAGGATCCGCTCGCGGAACTCGTCAAGATCGATCCCAAGTCGATCGGCGTCGGCCAGTACCAGCACGACCTGCCCGAAGCCGCGCTGTCGCGCTCGCTGGACGCGGTAGTGGAGGACTGCGTCAACGCCGTCGGTGTCGACGTCAACACGGCCTCCGCGCCGCTGCTGCGTCGGGTGTCGGGCATCACCGGCGGGCTCGCCGAGAACATCGTGACGCACCGCGACGCGCACGGCCCGTTTCGCACCAGGCGAGCCCTGGCCAGCGTCCCGCGGCTGGGCCCCAAGGCGTTCGAGCAGTGCGCCGGTTTCCTGCGGATCCCCGCCGGCGACGACCCACTGGACCGCTCCAGCGTGCACCCTGAGTCCTACCCCGTGGTGCGCCGCATCGCCGCAGCCGCCGGTACGGACATCACCACGTTGATCGGCAACACCGCGGTGCTGCGGTCGCTGCGACCAGCCGACTTCGTCGGTGTCATTTCCGGGGTCACCATCGGCCTGCCCACCGTCACCGACATCCTCGCTGAGTTGGAAAAGCCGGGTCGGGATCCGCGACCGGCCTTCGCCACCGCAACCTTCGTCGAGGGCGTCGACAAGATCGCGGATCTGAAGCCGGGCATGGTGCTCGAAGGCATGGTGACGAACGTCGCCGCATTCGGGGCTTTTGTTGATGTAGGTGTGCACCAAGACGGCCTGGTGCATGTCTCGGCGATGTCGAAGACGTTCGTCAGGGACCCGCGCGACGTAGTGAAGCCAGGCGACGTCGTGCGGGTGAAGGTGCTCGACGTGGACGTGCCGCGCAACCGCATCGCCCTTACCCTGCGGCTGGACGACCCCGCCGAGCCCAAGCCGCCAGCTGGCACGTCTCGCAAAGCCGCCGGCAAGCCACCAACCGCCGCCCTCCGCAAAGCCGCCGGCCAGCGCCCGCCGGCTCCCAGTAAACCTGCCGCCGGCGGCGCGCTGGCGGACGCGCTACGCCGCGCCGGCTACGACGAGCGAGGCTAAGGGCGCGAGCCGTGGCAGCTCAAGCTGGTGCCACCGGCCCCATCACGGCGAACGCGGCACCGTTGCGATCCGCCACGGTGCCGATTCGACCGTACGGCGTGTCGTGGGGGCCGCCGAGTACGGAGCCGCCTCCTGCAGTTGCCGCCGCGACTGCAGCGTCGGCGTCGGCCACCGAGAAGTACGCGACCCAGTGCGCCGGTGTGCCGGCCGGGGCGCCCGTCATGCCGCCCATACCGCCGAGCGGATCACCATCGAGATGGAAGGTGGTGTAGTCCGGCGGAGCGCCCTGTACCGGTTCGTAGCGGTAGCCGAAGACGTTGGCGTAGAACTGGCGGGCGGCGTCCGGATCCGGCTGGCGGGCATCGCTCCACACCAGCCCGCCGGGCTCGTTGTAGATCTCGATGCCGATCACGCCGGCGGCCTGCCACACGCCGAAAGCCGCACCCAAGGCGTCGAGCGCCACGCACATCCGGCCGCTGCCCGGTATGTCCATCGGCTCGGCGAGCAGCGTGCCGCCGTTCGCCGCGATCGACTTGGCGGTGCCGTCGACATCGTCGCTGGCCAGGTACGTCGTCCACGCCGACGGCTGACCCTCGGCCATCAATGGGCCGATGGCAGCGGCCGCACGGCCGTCGACCTGGCAGATCTGGTAATGGCCGAAATCCGGGCCGAGGTCAAGGAACGACCAGCCGAACACGGCGCCATAGAACTCCTTCGCAGCACCGAGGTCGGGGACAGAAAGATCGACCCAGCACGGTGTGCCGGCGGGCCACGGCTCTGAGCGGGTGGGCATCGTCAGGTCCCTTCATGAGGCGGTTCAATCGGACGACTCCATGTCTACATCCCCACCCTGACAACAACCGGCCGACGTGGAACTACCAGCTCTTCATGGGTTGGTGTGCTGGCGCCACCCCGAGGGTGACTACCCACGGCTGGCG
>JBHEMR010000030.1:0-10000 GCA_046262495.1 Pseudonocardiaceae bacterium
ACCGGTGAGCAGGAACTCGAGCTCATCGTCGAGAGCGGCGGCTAGCCCAGCATGGTGGTGACGACCGAGAGGGCTGCGTCGGTGGGGGCCTGTTGTTGGTCGCCGGTCACCATGTTGCGGATGGTGACCGCACCCACCGCCCACTCGTCACGTCCGACGATCACCGCGACCCGAGCCCCCGACTTGTTGGCTCTGGCGAGTTCCTTGCCCAGCTTCCTGACCTCCAGCGGGGTGCTGGTGCGCAGACCGGCCTGGCGCAGACCGCGGGCGACCTGCCGGGCGGCCTGCGCCAGCGTCTCGTCTACCGGGATGACCGCGACATCCACTTCACTGCGCGGTGCGGGCAGCAAGCCATGGGTGCTCAGGAAATCCATCAAGGTGACGTCGCCCATACCGAAACCGATCCCGGGGATCTGCGTGGCGCAAAACAGCCCCACCAAGTTCGAGTAGCGGCCGCCGCCGAACAGCGAGCGGCGATTCTCCGGGTTGGTGTCGAACACTTCGAAGACCGTTGAGGTGTAGTAGTCGAATCCCCGTACGATCAATGGATCGAACTTGATCAAATCCCGCGCGCCGGTATCGAGTACGCGCATCAGGACTGACCGCTCGCGCGCCTCGCTCGGGAGGTCGTCAAGGAGGGCGTCGCCGGCGCCGAGGATCTCGCCCAGCCGCTGAAACTGCTTTTCCGTCAGCCCCAGTTCGGCAGCTTCTTGGGCCAGCTTATCTTGAGGGTATTTCTCCCATCGGTCGATGAGCGCGCTGACCTCACGGACCTGGTCGGCTGACACTTCGACCATCGTCGTCAGGATTGCATTCAACAGAACCCGGTCACTGACGCGCAGCACCCACATGTCAGGCGACGCGGTTAGGCCGGCCATCATGTCATGGATCAGTTCGAAGATCTCGATCTCACACGACGGACTGTCCGACCCGAACACGTCGACGTTGATCTGCCAGTGCTCACGAACCCGGCCGCGCTGCGGACGCTCGTAGCGGTGGCAATTCGGGTGGCTGTACCAACGCACCGGGAACGGGAGCTTGCCGGCGTTGCCCGCAATGATCCGGGCCACCGACGGGGTCATCTCCGGGCGCAGGGCCAACCGCCGCTCGCCACGGTCGGTGAGGGTGTACAGCTGCTGCTCTACGATTTCCTGGCTGGACTTCGCCTCGTAGATCTCGACCGGTTCCAGGATCGGGCCGTCGTAGCGCAGGTAGCCGTACCGTTCGATCACGTCATAGAGCCGCTGGAAAACCTGAGTCCGGACACTCATCTCCGCAGGCAAGAAGTCACGGGTACCACGGTAGGGCGCAGTCGGCAGGTAGTCAGCCACGGTGGAAGAGCGTAGGCGCAGCTCGCTACAGCACGTCGTGGTGGGCGACAACGACAGTGAGTCGGTCCGGCCCGAACCCGTCGGGCGCCCACTCGCGCAAGGACCCAAGCTTCCCGGCGATCTTGCCGGTCGCCGCTGGCACGCGAAGTTTCGATCGATCAGTGTCATGACAGCGTGCCCGTGCCGTCAGGAGATTGCGCAGCCGGCTCAATGCCCGGTGCTGCGCCACCCGGACCGCGCCCGGCGTCGAGCCCACAGCCTCGGCGGTCTCCTCCGCGGACAGCCCGACCACAACCCGCAAGATGAGCACCTCACGCTGCCGTTCGGGCAGGTTGTGCAGCAGTTTGGCCATCCGTCCGGTGACCTCATTTTGCAGCACCTGCGCCTCCGGACCATCGGTCAGCTCCAGGGTGTCCGGCAGTTCCGGGACCAGATCGGCGCGATTGCGTGCGGCGTTGCGGTGCGCGTCAGCCACCTTGTGCGAGGCGATGCCGTACACGAAAGACAGAAATGGCCGGCCTTGGTCGCGGTAACTGGGCAGGGCCGTGAGCACCGCGAGGCATACCTCCTGGGCTACGTCATCCGCCGAAGCGAACGTCTTCTCCTGACCACCGACACGAGCCCGGCAGTACCGCAACACCAGGGGGCGGACCCAGCGAAGCACCCCAGCGACGGCATCTCGCTCACCATTGACGGCAGCCGCAACAAGTACGGCGAAGTCGTCCTCGATGGTGCTGGTGGACTCGCTACTACCAGGAGAAGGTGCAGTGGAAGTTTTAGCTTCGGAAAGGCTGAGAACAGATTGACGCAACGTCACGATATCATTCCGTAAAGTTGCGTCATTCACTGAGGCAGGATTCGCGGCTGGGATGGTCTCGCAGTCCGGTGGCGTCTTGAGCAGTGCAACGTTACCCACGGTTGTGCTCACCATCCCTCCCTCGCTAGGGCGACCGCAGATCATCAAACGGTCCAGTGCTTACTGCGCACAGAGTGCCGGACTCCGGTGCACCGGTCATCCCATCTACAGATCATCTTCCAGCTACCCCAGGCCCGGCAGGACCACTACCTCAGATGAGGTAGTGCGGACGACTTCTACATCTGGGGGATAAGCGGACCGTGCTCAGGTGCCCTCCTGCCACGTGCACGCTTGTAGCTGTGCGGGCCATCGTCGCCTGCTACCGGGTGTCAGTGGTCACCGTCGGCAAGCAGTGGCTGGACGTGCTGTCGCACGTTGAGTTGCTGCCAGCCCGCACCGTCTTGTCGATGTTCATCAAAGCCGACGAACCCAACTCACGGGGGCCGTCCTGGGAGCATACTGCCCCACTAGCTCTGCACAGACTGGCTAAAGGGCATGCCCGCGCTGGAGAGCGCATAAATCGTCGATGACCGTTCGTTGCAGGTCTTTTTCGACGAACATTCGCGGGTCGATCAGATCCACCCAACGCCGGTGCTCTCGCGCCAGCCATCTCGACCAGGCCGGGGAAAAATCGCGAGTTCGACGAGACTCCGCGTGACAGTGATACTGTTACGACAGTATCACTGTCACGTTGGGGGGCGCGGTCGTGGTTGATGAGCTCACCATCGCGGAGCTGGCCGCTCGCACCGGCATCAGTGTGCGGACGATCCGCTTTTACACCGGGTTGGGCTTGATCCCGCCGCCGGCAGTGCGCGGTCGGCTGGGCTTGTATGACGAGTGCCACGCGGCCCGCCTGCAGCTGATCCGCGACCTGCAGGAGCTCGGGTTCACGCTGGCGGCCATCGAGGGCTACCTCGCCAGGATCCCGCTGGACCGATCACCCGAGGACCTCGCCCTGCACCGCGCTGCTCGCGCCGTGGCTGCCCGAGGAGCCAGAGACCGTCAGCAGGGCCGAGCTCGATACTCGCGCCGGGCGCATCCTGGACGACGACGAGCTGGCCAGCCTGGTGACGCTCGGCGTGATCCGGCGCGACGGGGCTGCTGATGCAGCCCAGGCCTGGACGCTCACCAGCCCAGCAATGCTGAGTTACGGGCTGAGCCTGCTCGGCACCGAAATGGACTTCGCGGTGCAGTTGGCGTCCAAGCAGATCATCGAAGCGCATACCAGCGCGCTGGCCACCGAGTTGGTGGCGTTGTTCCACAACACGGTGTTACGTGAATACCGACAGCGTGGCCGCCCGCCCGAGCTGCGCGACCGGCTGATCGCCTTGCTGGAGCAGCTCAAACCGATCACCGTCGACGGGGTCGTCACTAATTTCCAGCTGGCCGTCAATCGCGCGATCCGCGAATCCGTTCCCGCAAGTGCCGAAGTGCCATCTCCACAATCCGGAGCGAGTCATGACTGAAGCATTCCTTTACGATGCTCTGCGCACCCCGCGGGGCAAGGGCAAGCCGACTGGCGCATTGCACGGCGTCAAGCCGATCTCCCTGGTCACCGGGTTGATCGACGAGCTGCGCAACCGTCACCCGAACCTGGACCCGGCGCGGATCGACGACATGGTGCTCGGAATCGTCGCCCCGATAGGTGACCAGGGCGGGGATCTGCCGCGCGCCGCGGCGTTGGCCGCCGGGCTGCCCGACACCGTCGCCGGGCTGCAGATCAACCGGTTCTGCGCCTCCGGCCTGGAGGCGGTGAACCTCGGTGCGATGAAGGTTCGGTCGGGCTGGGAGGACCTGGTGCTCACCGGCGGCGTCGAGTCGATGTCCCGGGTACCGATGGGCTCCGATGGCGGCGCCATCGCGATGGACCCGGAGACCGCCTACGCGGCTCGCTTCGTCCCGCAGGGCGTCAGCGCGGATCTGATCGCCACCATCGAGGGTTTCACCCGCCACGACGTCGACTCCTACGCCGTGGAATCCCAGCACCGTGCCGCCAAGGCGTGGAGCAACGGCTACTTTCAGCGCTCGGTCGTCCCGGTGCGGGACCGCACCGGCATCGTCATCCTCGAGCGTGACGAGCACTTGCGCCCGGACACCACCATTGCGGGCCTCGGTGCGCTCACACCGTCCTTCGCTGACATCGGTGAGCAGGCCGGGTTCGATGCCGTCGCGTTGCAGCGCTACCACTGGGTGGAGCGAATCGAGCATGTCCACCACGCCGGCAACTCCTCGGGGATCGTCGACGGCGCGGCGCTGGTGGTCGTGGGTTCCGAGCAGGTGGGGCGGGATCTTGGGCTGACCCCGCGGGCTCGGATCGTGGCCGGCGCGGTCACCGGCGAGGAGCCGACGATCATGTTGACCGGCCCGGCACCGGCGACTCGCAAGGCGCTGGCCAAGGCTGGCATGACGATGGATCAGATCGACCTGGTGGAGGTCAACGAGGCCTTCGCCGCGGTGGTGCTGCGCTTCATGCGGGAGATGGACGTGCCGCACGACAAGCTCAACGTCAACGGCGGTGCGATCGCCATGGGTCATCCGCTGGGCGCCACCGGCGCCGTGATCCTGGGCACTTTGATCGACGAGCTGGAGCGCCGCGACCTGCGTTACGGCCTGGCCACGCTGTGCGTCGGCGGCGGCATGGGTATCGCCACCATCATCGAGCGGCTCTAAGGGGTAGCAATGATTCGCTGGGACACTGACGCTGACGGCGGGAACAGAATCGTGACGCTGACAATGGACGACGCCGAGCGTTCGGCAAACACGATGAACGACCGTTATGTCACCTCGATGGCCGAGACGCTGGATCGTCTGGACGCTGAGCGGGACTCGATCACCGGGGTCATCCTCACTTCGGCGAAGAAGACGTTCTTCGCCGGCGCTGACCTCAACGCTCTGCGCGACGTCACGCCGGATAACGCCCGCGAGTTCGCCGCCCACATCGCGCTGCTCAAGGGCCAACTGCGGCGGCTGGAGAAGCTGGGCAAGCCGGTTGTCGCCGCGATCAACGGCACCGCGCTCGGGGGCGGCCTGGAGATCGCGCTGGCCTGCCACCACCGCATCGCGCTGGACAATCCGGCCACCAAGATCGGCTTCCCCGAGGTTACCCTCGGGATACTGCCGGGTCTGGGCGGGGTGGTCCGCACGGTCCGGATGCTCGGTCTGATGACCGCGCTGACGCAGCTGCTGATGCAAGGGCAGCAGCTACGTCCGGCGCAGGCCAAGGAGACCGGCATCGTCGACGAGGTGGTCGCAACTCCGGACGAGATGTTCGCGCGAGCGCGCGAGTGGATCGCGGCGCACCCGCGGGCGCAGCAGCCCTGGGACATCCGCGGCTACAAGATCCCCGGTGGTACGCCGTCCACTCCGGCGTTGGCGCAGATGCTGCCAGCGTTCCCGGCCACCCTGGGCAAGCAACTCAAGGGCGCGCCGATGCCGGCCCCGCATCACATCCTGTGCGCCGCAGTGGAGGGCTCGCAGGTGGACTTCGACACCGCGCTGGCGATTGAGAGCCGCTACTTCATGGACCTGGCCACCGGCCAGGTCGCCAAGAACATGATCAAAGCGTTCTTCTTCGACCTGCAGCACATCAACAAGGGCGGCAGCCGGCCCGACGGTTATCCGCGGCGTACCTTCGGCAAGGTCGGCGTGCTCGGCGCCGGAATGATGGGCGCTGGCATCGCCTACTCGTGCGCCCGCGCGGGCATGGACGTCGTGCTCAAGGATGTGGATCTCGCGGCGGCGACCAAGGGCAAGGGCTATTCGGATCGAGTGCTGGACAAGGCCGTTTCCCGTGGTCGATCCACCGCCGAGCAGCGTGATGCGCTACTGGCCCGGATCACCCCGACCGCCGATGCGGCCGATCTGAAGGGCTGCGACCTGGTGATCGAGGCGGTGTTCGAGGACCCGGCGCTGAAAAAAAAGGTCTTCGCCGAGATCCTCGACGTGGTGGATCCCGATGCACTGCTGTGCTCGAACACCTCAACGCTGCCGATCACCGATCTGGCGTCGGGAGTGGACCGCCCGGCTGACTTCCTCGGCCTGCACTTCTTCTCCCCGGTGGACAAGATGCCGCTGGTGGAGATCGTCCGCGGGGAGCAGACGTCGGACGCCACGCTGGCTGCCGCCGTGGACGTGGTGCAACAGATCCGCAAGACCCCGATCGTCGTCAACGACAGCCGCGGCTTTTTCACCAGCCGGGTCATCGGCACCTTCCTCAACGAGGGTGTCGCGATGCTCGCCGAGGGCGCGCCCCCGGCGTCCATCGAGCAGGCCACCTTGCAGGCCGGCTACCCGGCGCCTGTGCTGCAGCTGATGGACGAGCTGACCCTGAGCCTGACCCGCATGATCCGTGAGCAGACCCGGCGCGGTGTCGAGGCCGCCGGGGGTACCTGGACCGCGCATCCGGCCGACGCGATCGTCGACCGGATGGTGCTGGAGCTTGGCCGCCCCGGGCGGTCCGGTGGCGCCGGGTTCTACGAGTACGAGGTTGGCCGGCGCACCCGCTTGTGGCCTGGCCTGGCCGAGCACTTCGGACCGTTCACTCCGGATGCGATCCCGTTTGCGGATATGAAAGAGAGGATGCTGTTCGTCGAGGCGCTGGAGACCGTGAAGTGCCTCGACGAGGGTGTGATCACCTCGGTACCGGACGCCAACATCGGCTCGATCATGGGGATCGGGTTCCCGCCGTGGACCGGCGGCGTGGTGCAGTTCATCAACGGCTACCCCGGTGGGCTGGCCGCCTTCGTCGTCCGTGCGCGCGAACTCGCTGATCGCTACGGCCCCCGCTTCACCCCACCCACGTCACTGATCGCCAAAGCCGATGCCGGCGAGTCGTTCGACTAGCTTCACGGGCCGTTCTTAGGTGCGCTGAGCCTCCCGAACTAAACAGCAGAGCTGTCTGGCAGACCTGACACAGCGCTGCTGTTTAGTTCGGGAACGGGAGGGCTTTGCCCGAGGAGGAGCCGCCGGGGGGCGTGAGCGGATAGCGTGGCGGCGTGAATCGCAGCTCGGGCCCGACCTCGGCTAGCCGTGATGCGGCGGCTGCCGTGCCTTACCCACTGCGAGTGGCGGGGGCGGTGTCGTGGCGGATGCTGGCGGTGGCCGGGTTGATCGTCGTGTTGGGCTACGTGGTGATCGCCTTGCGGCAGGTGGTGATCCCGGTGGCGGTGGCCCTGCTCCTGACCGCGTTGTTGGGGCCAGTAGTGGACTGGTTGACCAGGCGCCGGGTGTCCAGAGGGCTGGCCACCCTGGTGGTCTTGGTCACCGGACTCGCGCTGATCGGCGGGCTGCTGGGATTCGTTATTCAGGCGTTCATCAACGGGTTGCCCGCCCTGCAAATCCAGATCGCCAACAGTGTCCAGCAGATCCGGATGTGGCTGCAGCATCCGCCGTTCGGCCTGCCGCCAGTGAATCTGCAGAACCTGCTCGACTCCCTGAGCCGGTCGGTGGCCAATAATCGTTATGCGATCACCTCGGGCGCGTTGTCCACCGCGCTGACCGTCGGGCAGTACGTCACCGGTGCCGCGCTGGCGTTGTTCACGTTGATCTACTTCCTCTACGGCGGCAGGTCGATGTGGCTCTTCCTGCTCGGTGCGGTACCCGGCCCGGTTCGTGACCGAGTCGATCTCGCCGGGCAGCGCTCATTCGCCTCCTTGGTCGGGTTCATCCGGGCCACCGCGCTGGTGGCAGTGGTGGACGCGGTGGGTATCGGAATCGGGTTGGTGGCGGTGGGCGCCCCGCTGGTGGTGCCGCTGGCCGCGTTGACGTTCCTGGCGGCGTTCATCCCGGTGGTCGGCGCGGTGGTCTCCGGTGTGGTCGCGGTGCTGGTGGTACTGGTGACCAACGGGCCGGTGCCGGCGCTGATCGTGCTCGCAGTGGTGATCGGCGTGCAGCAGTTGGAGGGCAACGTCATGCAGCCGCTGCTGATGGGCCGCGCCGTCGAGCTCAACGGGGTGGCGGTGGTGCTGGCCGTCGCGGTGGGGTCGGTGGTCGCCGGTATCGCCGGAGCCCTGCTGTCGGTGCCAGTGCTGGCCGTGCTCAACGCCGGTATCCGGGCGCTGATCAGCGGGAACCCCGAGCCTGCCGACGACTCCAAAGCCGTGGGTTCCGCATTCCCACCGGCCGACGTCCCCGCCGACCCAGAGGTCGACGACCCGTGAGTGAAGGTCTGCGACCCGTGAGTGGCGATGTGAGCCAGGAGTCGCATCGCCACTCACGGGTCCTTGCGGACGTGCTACCCGGGCCGGGCGACCCGCCGCTGCGGGTGCTGTTCTGCGGGATCAACCCGGGCCTGACCTCCGCCGCCACCGGCCGGCACTTCGCCCGGTCGGGCAACCGCTTTTGGCCGGCGCTGCATGGCGCTGGCTTCACTCCGCGCCGGTTTCGGCCCGACGAGCAGCACCTGCTGCCCTCGCTCGGTTTAGGGATCACCAACATCGCGCCTCGGGCCACCGCCCGGGCTGACGAGCTGAGCACGGCCGAGCTGGTGACCGGCGGTGAGCGACTTCGGGATCTTGTGCGTGATCTGGGTGCGACTGCTTTGGGCGTCGTCGGCATCACCGCCTACCGGGTGGCCTTCGCGGCGCCCCGGGCCGCCGTCGGACCCCAGCCTGCCTGGGGAACGACCCTGGTCTGGACGCTGCCCAACCCGAGTGGTCTCAACGCGCACTGGTCGTTGCCGGCGATGGTGGCCGAGTTCGCCCGCTTCCGGCTGGCCGCCGCTGCGCGATTCGGGCTGTCCGATCCATCCAAGACAGCCGGTCATCCGAGGTCGTAGCGTCGCGGTCATGAGCATTGACGCGAGACTGGATGTAATCGGACTGGTGGTGGCCGACATGGCCGTCTCCCTGGCGTTTTACCGCAGGCTGGGCGTAGACATCCCAGCCGATGCCGACGCGGCGCCGCACGTGGAGGTGGCGTTGCCGGGCGGGCTGCGACTGGCCTGGGACACCGAGGACACCATCCGATCCTTCGCCCCGAGCTGGAAGGCTGGCGGCGGTGATAGTCGCACCAGCCTGGCGTTCCGGCTGCCCGATCCCGCCGCGGTGGACACCGCCTACGCCGAGCTGACCGACGCCGGCTATCACGGTGAGCACGCCCCATGGGACGCCTTCTGGGGTCAGCGCTACGCGGTGCTACACGACCCCGACGGCCTCACCGTCGACCTGTTCGCCCCGCTCGGAAGCTGAGCCCGGGATCAGCTGGCCTGGATCAGCTGGCCCAGCGACACTCCAGCCAGCGCCCGCACCTCACGGGCCAGATGCGCCTGGTCGGCGAAGCCCACGCGGGCGGCGGTAGTTGCAAAAGGCACCCCCTGCGCGGCCAGCCGAAGCGCGCCCTGGAATCTGAGGATCCGACGTAGCACCGACGGCCCGTAGCCGAATGCGTTCCGGCACCGCCGATGCAACGCGCGTTCAGTCCAGCCCAGCGCATCGGCCGTCGCTGCCACGCTGGATCCTGTCCGCAGCCGGGCGAGCACTACCTCCAGCGCGATGTCCGGCGGCCAGGCACGGGAGGCCACTGCGGTAACCAGCGCGACGATCGGGTCCGGCGCCTCAGCGACCTGTTGCGAAATCGTGCTGCCGGGCCAGAGCTCCTCGAGTCGGACCCGCCGGTCCAGAAGCGCAGCCGCGGGCACCCCGAGTACACCAGGGGCCGCACCGGGTCGGAAGCGCAGGCCGGTGACCAACTGTCCGGGATCGGGCGTGGCGAGAAATGCGCGCGAGTCCGGACCGGCGACGTACACAGCGCCGTTCATCCAGATCAGGTCCATGCATCCGTCGGGCAACACCCGCTGCTCCCGGAGCACGCTCGT
>JBHEMR010000031.1:0-21407 GCA_046262495.1 Pseudonocardiaceae bacterium
GCGAGGGCGCGAAACGCTCCCCCGACGGCCTGCGCTCCGGGCTCAGCATGGGGCCGGCCCCTGACCCATTGGCTGCTACCCGTGCTACTGGATCTGTCATCAGCTCCACCACTTGCGCCGCGCGGCATGCCCGTCCGCCCCGACGGCCGGGCTGGGTTCGGCGAAACCTACTACCCCATTCGGCGCAAGGCTGTCGGGAGGGGGTAGGTCGGTCGCGAGGAAGGTTTGCTAACAGTCTGGATCGGACTGGTTACCGACAGCAGACCTGCGCAGGTGTTGATGCACCCGCTCGAAGACCACGCTCAGCACGAGCCGTTCCTGGTCGGAGAGCAGATCGACCAGGTTGTCGCGAACGCCGCGAACGTGCGTGGGAGCTGCGCTGTGTAGCACATCCTGGTCGTGGCTGGTGAGCACCGCGAACACTCCCCGCCGGTCCCCCGGGCACTCCTGCCGGCGCACCAGCCCGGCTTTCTCCATCCGACTGATCTGGTGGGAGATCCGGCTTTTCGACGAGGCGACCTGGTCGGCCAGCGTGCTCATCCGGGACTGTCCGCAGGGCGCCTCAGACAGCCGGACGAGCAGCTCGTAATCGGCCAGGGTCAGCTGGTGGCACTCCTGCAAGTCGCGGTTGAGCTGGGCATCGAGCACCGCTTTGCCGACCACGTACGCGCGCCACGCGCGCATCTCCTCGGCATCGAGCCAGCACGGCTCCCCGTTCACCCAGGCAGGCTAACCGACCACGTCCCGGACGACGCTGTGCGCGCCCAATTCCGCTGGACTGGCGTAGCCAGCCAACGCCATAGTGAGATCAAGATCACCAAGTAGGATGCGCAGCACGTGGGCCACCCCGCGTTGCCCGGCCAGCCCGAGCCCGTAGACCCACGGCCGCCCGAGCAACACGGCCTGCGCACCCAGCGCCAGCGCGATCAGCACGTCGGCGCCGCAGCGGATACCGGAATCCAGCAGCACCGGGGCCCGCCCGTCGACGGCGGCTACCACGTCGGGCAGGCAGTCCAGCGCCGCCCGAGCCCCATCGACCTGCCGGCCGCCGTGATTGGACACCACCAGGGCGTCGACGCCGTGATCGAGCGCGGTCCGGGCGTCCTCGGGATGGCAGATCCCCTTGATCAGCACTGGCAACCGGGTCCACTGGCGCAGCAGCGACAGATCCGACCAGCTCAGCTCCGGATTGCCGAACAGCTCCACGCAGGTGCGCACGGCCATCTGCATAGCCCGCGCCGACTCCTCGGGTGGCGCATCCAACCGGGCCCGGAACACCGGATCGGACAGGTAGTTCGCGATACCCTTGGCCTGCAGAAACGGCATGTGCGCCAACGCTAGGTCGCGCGGACGCCAACCCAGCGACCAGGTGTCCACGGTGAGCACGATGGCCTGGTATCCGGCCGTCTCGGCGCGGCGGACCAGCGACTCGGCCAGCTGCGGATCCCGCGGCCAGTACAGCTGAAACCAGCGAGCCGCCGCCGGTGCCGCGGCGGCGACGTCCTCCAACGTGGTCGACGCCGCGGTGGACAGCACGCTGGTCAGTCCTAGTGCGGCGGCGGCGCGAGCGACGGCGAGGTCAGCGTCGGGATGCACGAGGCCGAGCACCCCGACCGGTGCGGTGAGCACCGGAGCCGTCATCGGAGTGCCCAATATCGTGGTGGACAGATCGCGCGCACCGACGCCGCGCAGCATCCGCGGCACGATCCGCCAACGGGCGAACGCCTCCCGGTTGGCGGCTAGCGTGCGCTCAGTGGATGCTCCACCGACGACATAGCTGAACGCCTCGGCCGGCAATACATCCCGCGCCGCGACCTCCAGTCCGTCGGCGGTCATCGGCAGCTCCGGCCACTGCCCCGTGAGGCCACCCAGGTAGATCTCGTTCGCCAGGTCACCGAAATGCGCCATACCGGGCACCATATACGATGACCCCCCGGCCCAGAGGTGCCGCTTTGGCGCGACTACACTAAGTGGACTGACATAAGAAAGTCAGAGGAAGCTGAGAGTACTGATGGCGACGACTGGCACACCGCAAGAATTCGATCCAAGCGCTATTGATGCGTACTGGACACAGGTGTGGGATAAAGAGCAGTCCTGGGTGGTGGACAATAAATCCGACGCAGCGAATTCGGTCTATGTCCTGGAGATGCTTCCCTACACGAGCGGTGAACCCCACGTCGGCCACCTGAAGAACTACGCCGTCGGCGACGCCATCGCGCATTTTATGCGCCGGCAGGGCAAGCGGGTGCTCCACCCGATGGGTTTTGACGCATTCGGCCTGCCCGCTGAAAATCATGCCATCCGTACCGGCAAACATCCCCGCGTGTCAACCGATGAGTCGATCGCGTCTTTTCGTGAGCAGTTCAAGCAGTGGGGTATTTCGATCGACTGGACCCGTGAGATCAGCACGCACGAACCCAGTTATTACCGCTGGACACAGTGGATCTTTCTGCAGCTCTACCAGGCGGGGCTGGCCTACCGGAAGCGGTCCGCGGTCAACTGGTGCCCCAAGGACGCGACGGTCCTTGCCAACGAGCAGGTTGTCGACGGCCGCTGTGAGCGCTGCGGCACGTTGGTCGAGTCCAAGAACCTGGAGCAGTGGTTTTTCAAGATCACTGACTACGCGGACCGACTGCTAGCCGATCTCGACGCTCTGGAGTGGCCTGCGCACGTCAAAACCATGCAGCGCAACTGGATTGGGCGCTCGGAGGGTGCCAGCGTCATCTTCCACTGCGCCGAGGTCGACTTCGACATCGAGGTCTTCACGACCAGACCTGACACGCTGTTCGGCGTGACGTTCTTAGCCATCTCCCCGGAGCACCCAGAGCTGCACCGCTTGATCGCCGGGACACCAGCGCAGGCGGCGATCCAGGAGTACGCCAACCAGGCCCGCCGGGAAAGTCACGCTGACCGCGGCGGCGATCACGTCAAGACTGGCGTCCTGACCGGCCGGCACGCGGTCCATCCGCTCAGCGGCGCCAAGGTGCCGATCGTGGTGGCGGACTACGTGCTGATGGAGTACGGCACCGGCGCCGTGATGGGCGTGCCGGCCCATGATGAGCGCGACTATGCAGCAGCGCAGACGCTGGGTTTCGAGATTCGCCAGGTCGTCGGGTCGGCAGCCGGATTAACTGACGAGCTGCCGTTCGTGGCCAAGGGTGTGACGACGAATTCTGGCGAGTTCGACGGGCTGGAGTCGGTGCACGCGTCCCGACGCATCGTCGCTGCGCTCGCCGAGCGCGGTGCGGGCCAGGCCTCGACCAGTTACCGCTTGCGTGACTGGCTGGTGTCCCGCCAGCGCTACTGGGGTTGCCCCATCCCGATGCTGTATTGCGAGTCGTGCGGCTTGGTGCCGGTACCCGAAGACCAATTGCCGGTGCTGCTGCCCGATGTGGAGGACTACGCACCGAAAGGCAAGTCACCGCTGGCTGCGGCCGTCGACTGGGTCGAGACCCGCTGCCCGCAGTGTGCCGGGCCGGCCAAGCGCGAGACCGACACCATGGACACCTTTGTCGACTCCTCCTGGTACTACCTTCGCTACTGTGACCCGCACAACACGCACGCACCCTGGAGCGAGCAGGCCGTCACCACCTGGATGCCGGTCGACCAATATATCGGCGGTATCGAGCACGCCATCTTGCACCTGCTGTACTCCCGTTTCCTGTGTAAGGCGCTGAGCGATCTCGGGTACCTGTCGACGCAGGAACCATTCCAGCGGCTGTTCACCCAAGGCATGATCACCAAAGACGGCGCCAAGATGTCGAAGTCAAAGGGCAATGTCGTCTCTCCGCGCACCATCATCGACCAATACGGCGTCGACGCGGCCCGCTGCTACGTCCTGTTCATGGGTCCACCCGAAGCCGGCGGCGACTGGTCCGACGAGGGAGTGGAGGGTGTCTATCGCTTTCTCCGACGGCTGTGGCGAGTAGCCGCCGACGTAGCCGGTAGCCACGATGCCGTCCTCGGCGCGGCGCTTGATCAAGCGCGTGAGGACGAGCTGCGGCGCGAAATGCACGCCACCATCAAGAAAGTCACCGAGGACATGTCTGGTGGCAGCTTCGCGTTCAACACCGCGATCGCGGCGCTGATGAAGCTGAATAACAGCTGCATCCTGGCGGCGCAGAACGGCATCAACCGGGAGACGCTGGGCGAGGCGGTGCAGACGGTCGCCTCGCTGTTGCTGCCCTTCGCACCGCATGTGGCCAGCGAGGTATTCCACCAGTTGACCGGCAAACATGTGTGGAAGCAGCCGTGGCCGGTCGCGGATGAGGGGTGGCTGCATCACGATACGGTCGAGCTGGCCTTGCAGATCAATGCAAAAAATCGTGGCAAGCTGGTGGTTTCATCGGACGCACCGGAAGATGCCATCAGGCAGGCAGCGCTGGACAGCGACATCGTACGTGCGGCGCAGAATGGCAGCACCATCCGCAAGGTGATCGTAGTCCCGGGCCGCCTCGTGAACGTGGTCGTCAAATAAACGAACCGCGCTCCGCGACGTCGTGAACTCGACGTTACCGACGTTTCGTTCGCCAAAAACGTGTGTGGTGTCGAGTTCACGGCTAAAAACTACGACCCTGGAGTGCTTGCGCTTGGTCTCGCCCGGTTGCGGACCGAGACGATCGACCGGGGGACGTCGCAACGGACTGGCACACCGACGTCGACACCCGACAGCTGCCAGCCCTGAGATCATTCCTGTTCTCCTAGATTTCAAACGCGCCCAGCATCTGCCGGCAGCCGTCCAGTCCATCCACCTGCAGCGTCCATTCCGGACGGACGAAGTGCTCGGGCTGGAGCACTAATCGGATCTCGGTGGCCGCTGTGCCGCGCCTGGCGAAGGTGTTGGCGCCGTCTGTGTGGTAGCCCAGCTTCTCGCTGAGGCGCAGCGAGGCCTCGTTATCGGCGAATGCCCCAGAGCGCGCGATGGTGGCGCTGAGATGGTCGAAGGCAAGCAGCAGGACAGCGGCGCGCATCTCGGTGCCGAATCCGCGTCGCTGATGTGCGATGCCCAGCCAGGAGCCGGTGGAGACCTCCCGGGTAATGGCGAATTCCGTCCCGGACAGCTCTTGGATGCCGACGACCCGGCCGTCGTGGCGGACCAGAAAGTGGACCTTCCAGTTCGCCGCGGTCAGGTGCGCACGTGCACGCCAGAAGTACTGCACGACGCTGCGGACCAGATCGTCGGGTGCCTGGTCGGTCCAGGGAGTGACGAAGGGCATCTGCTGCGGCGGATGCACGCCCCGCAGCGCCAGCGCCGCCAGCTCGTAAAGGCCCGCATCGTCGTCGGGGCGCAGCGTCAGACGGGGAGTGCGCAGCACCAGATGCCGCAACGGCCAGGGCTCATTCTGGGTCCGGCATAGCCGCAAACGGTGCCATGTACCGGCGACTACCGTCAGACACCATGCGAGCGATCACGATCACCGAGTTCGGCGACCCGGCAGTGCTCCGGCTCACCGAGCAGCCCGACCCCAGCCCGGGACCTGGCGAGGTACTGATCGATATCGCCGCGACCTCAGTCAACCGAGCTGACCTGATGCAACGGCAGGGCCGGTATCCCCCGCCGCGCGGGGCCAGCGAGATCCTCGGGCTGGAGTGCGCCGGCACGGTCGCCGAACTCGGCGACGGGGTCTCCGGGTTCGCGGTGGGCGACGAGGTGTGCGCGCTGCTGGCCGGTGGCGGCTACGCCGAGCGGGTCGCCGCGCCCGCTGGGCAGGTGATGCCGCTGCCGCCCGGGATCAATCTGGTTACCGCGGGCGGCGTGCCCGAGGTGGCCTGCACGGTGTGGTCGACGGTGATGCGCTACGCCGGGCTCGCCGCTGGGGAACTGCTGCTGGTGCACGGCGGATCAGGGGGCATCGGGACACACGCGATCCAGGTCGGTCGGGCGCTGGGCGCCCAGGTCGCGACCACCGCGTCGGCGGAGCGGTTGGCGCGCTGCGCGGATCTGGGCGCCCAGATTTTGATCGACTACCGGGAGCAGGACTTCGCCGAACAGCTCGCCGGACGCGCCGACGTCATCCTCGACAACATGGGCGCCAAGTACTTATCGCGCAACCTCGCGGCGCTCGCCCCGGACGGCCGGCTGGTGGTGATCGGTCTGCAGGGCGGCGCCAGCGCCGAGCTGAACCTCGGCGCACTGCTGCCCAAGCGGGCCAGCGTCGCGGCCATCGGGTTGCGCGGGCGGCCGGTGGCCGGTCCGCACGGAAAAGCCGCCCTGTGCGCCGACGTCGTCGCCCGATTGTGGCCGATGTTCGGCGACGGTCGGATCAAGCCCGTGGTGCACGCGACGGTCCCCTTGGCGGACGCCGCGCTGGCCCATCAGATGCTCGAAGCCGGCGGCGTCGTCGGCAAGATCCTGTTGACTACCCACAGCTGAGGGCCGCGAGAGCCGACCCGGCAGGATTGGGGGACAATGAGGTCATGAGCGAACCGCACGAGCAGCAGGTCATCGTGATCGGGCCAGACGGTCAACCGGTGGCCGCCGGCACCGTCGAGGACCACCGCGGCGGGGCGGACGTCTCCGACATGGTGGAGCAACCCGCCAAGGTGATGCGGATCGGCAGCATGATCAAGCAGCTGCTGGAAGAGGTGCGCGCCGCGCCGCTGGACGACGCCAGCCGCAACCGGCTCCGCGAGATTCACCAGTCCTCGATCCGTGAGCTCGAACAAGGCTTGGCTCCCGAGCTGCGTGACGAGCTTGAGCGGCTGTCCCTGCCCTTCAGCGAGGACTCCACACCCAGTGACGCCGAACTGCGGGTCGCGCACGCCCAGCTCGTCGGCTGGCTGGAGGGTTTGTTCCACGGCATCCAGACCACCCTGTTCGCCCAGCAGATGGCGGCCCGGATGCAGCTGGAGCAGATGCGTCGCGGTCTACCCCCCGGCACGGTCCCACCCGGCATGCAGCCCGGAATACCGCAGGCCGAACCCGGAGCCCGCGGCACCGGCCAATACCTCTGACGCACCCGCCAGCCGGGGGGTGAGCGCCGTCCGGGGTACCCTCGCGGACCATGCAGTACACCGCAGCAGCACCGGAGATCAGCGAGGCCCGGGGGTTGTCATCCCGGAGCTGGTCGAGGGCGTTCGGTGATCTGCGGGCCGGGTGGCAGCAACGTGGGCTGTGGGGGCATCTGGGTTGGCAGGACATCAAACAGGGCTACCGGCGCTCGGTGATCGGACCGTTGTGGATCACGATCAGCCTGGGAGTCCAGGCGCTGGGCATGGGACTGCTCTATGCGACGCTGTTCGGTCAATCGATCGCCTTTTTCCTGCCCTACCTGGCCGTCGGGCTGATCGTCTGGCAGTTCATGGCGAGCTGCATCAATGAGGGCGCCGAGGTCTTCATCCGCAACGAAGGCCTGATCAAGCACCTGCCCGCGCCGCTGAGTGTGCATGTCTTCCGGCTGGTCTGGCGGCAACTGCTGTTCTTCGGGCACAACGTCCTGGTCTGGGCGGCTCTTGTGCTGATCTTCCGGACACACCTGGGTTGGGGCAGCCTGATGGCGTTCCCGGCGTTGGCGGTGATCGTGCTCAACGGCGCCTGGGTAGCGGTCCTGATCGGGATCATCGCGACCCGTTACCGCGACATACCGCCGGTGACCACCAGCGTCGTCACTTTGATGTTCTTCATGACGCCGATCGTCTGGAACTATGACGACCTGATCAGCAAGGGCGGCCCGGGAGCTCAACGGGCTCACCTGGCCGAGCTCAACCCTTTCCTGCACTTCGTCGAGATCCTGCGACGGCCGATGATCGGTGAGTCGTTCGAACTCCGGCACTGGGTGGTGACCTTGGCCATCACTGTGGTGGGGTGGGCGGCAGCGCTGTTGATCCTGCGCAATTACCGGGCCCGAGTCTCCTACTGGGTATGATCAGGACTGGGTGTTAAAAGATAATGGTCTCCATCGACGTGCGCGGTGCCTGCGTCAACTTTCCGATCTTCGACGCGAAGACCCGGTCGCTGAAGAAGGCCCTGCTCGGCACCGTGGGTCGGGCCGGCGGCAAGATCGGCATCGACGCCAAGGTGCCGGTCATCGAGGCGTTACGGGACATCACCCTGTCGCTACGCCACGGCGACCGGGTCGGTCTGATCGGACACAACGGCGCGGGCAAGTCCACCCTGCTGCGGCTGCTGTCCGGGATCTACGAGCCGACCATGGGCATCTCCCGGATCGTCGGCAAGGTCGCCCCGGTGTTCGACCTGGGCGTCGGCATGGACCCGGAGATCTCCGGCTACGAGAACATCATCATCCGTGGGCTGTTCCTGGGGATGACCCGCAAGCAGATGGAGGCCCGCACCGAGGAGATCGCCGAGTTCACCGAGCTCGGTGACTACCTGTCGATGCCGCTGCGCACCTATTCGACCGGCATGCGGGTCCGGCTCGCGCTGGGCGTGGTGACCAGCATCGATCCGGAGATCCTGCTGCTCGACGAGGGCATTGGTGCGGTCGACGCGGCGTTCTTGGAAAAGGCCCGCGAGCGGCTCACCGCGCTGGTCGAACGCTCCGGCATTCTGGTCTTCGCCTCGCACTCCGACGAGTTCCTCATCGAGCTGTGCAGCTCAGGCTTGTGGCTCGACCACGGAGAGATCCGGGAGCAGGGCGACCTGCGCGAGGTGCTGTCGCACTACAAGGGTAAGGACCCCTACGAGAACCTCAGCCAGGAAGCCCTCGCCCGCGTCGCGGAAGCAACCCGATGACGATGGTGGTCACCGTGGTGGTGACGCGGCACCGGCGGGAGCTGCTGGCGAAGTCGTTGGCGGTGATTGCGGCGCAGACCCGGGCGCCCGACCACCTGGTGGTGGTGGACAACGGGCCCGACGATCCCGCTGAGGAAGTCGTCGCGGACTGCCCGATCCCATCCACCTACCTGCCCTCGCTGCGCAACCTGGGTGGCGCGGGCGGGTTCGCGCTGGGGATCCTGCACGCCCTGGCCCTGGGCGCGGACTGGGTGTGGCTGGCTGATGACGACGGCTGCCCTGCCGACGTCCGGGTCCTGCAGACCCTGCTGGAGGAGGCCAAGCGCCGGGATCTCGCGGTGATCTCCCCGGTGGTGGTCAACATCGACGACCCGGAACGGCTGGCGTTCCCGCTGCGCCGGGGACTGACCTGGAAGCGCCGCCGCAGCGAACTGGGTACTGACTTCCTGCCCGGCATCGCGAGCTTCTTCAACGGCGCACTGTTCAGCGCAGGGGCACTGGACGTCGTCGGGGTGCCGGACTACCGGCTGTTCGTCCGGGGCGACGAGGTGGAGCTGCACCGCCGCGTGGTCCGCTCCGGGCTGCGCTTCGGCACGACGCTGCAGGCTTCCTATGCCCACCCGGACGGTTCAGCGGAGTTCAAGCCGATGCTGCGCGGGCACTTCCACGCCCAGGACCCAGCCGACGAGATCAAGCGCTACTACACCTACCGCAACCGCGGCTACCTGCTGTCCCAGCCCGGCATGCGGCGGATCGGAATGCTCGAAGTGTTCCGATTCGGGCTTTACTTCCTGGGCACCAAGCGGGACCCGAGGGCTTTCCGGCAGTGGCTCAAGCTGCTTCGGCAAGGACGCGCGGAGCGCTTCTACCGGCACTGAGCGCGGGCGCTCGGGCGTAACGTTCTGGTCAATGTATGGGACACGGCGTATGGGGCTAGTGCCCTTGGGCTAGCCTCCTCGCGTGCTGACCTCCGGGCACATCGAGATTTCGCGCCGCCGCTCGCGTACCGGCGACGACGCTACCGAGCCGACCCCTGACGCCGGCAACAAGGGCAACCGCGGCCCCCGGCTGCTCCGGTTCGCTGCCGCATTCTTCGGTCTACTCGGGGCCCTGCTCGCCATCGCTGTGCCGCTGCTGCCGGTGATCCAGGACACCACCGTGATCACCTGGCCACGCTCGGGAGACCTCGCCCCGGTCAACGCGCCGCTGGTCACTTACCAGCCGCAGAACATGACTGCCACGGTCCCGTGCGCGGCAGCCGTCTCCCTGGACACGCGCTCGCCGCAACCGGCCTCGCTGCTGTCCACCACCCCGCCTGGATCGACCGACGGTGCCGCGGTCGGAATGGTGCTGCAGGTCGACGCCGGGAAGTTGACGCTGATCAGCCGAGGGCAGGCGCTGGGCAACGTGCTGTTAAGCACCATCCCACCGTCCCCGCGGCAGTGCATGATCCAGATTTCCTCGGACGCCCGGGGCACCACGGCGTCGGCCGGTGCCATCCGATTCGTCAAGGTCGACCAGGACGTCCGGCCGCAGGTGACCGGCATCTACTCGGCTCTGATCGAGCAGCGCGACCCGGTACGTGGGCTGGCGGTGCAGGTCACCGCAGACACTCGATTCCAATCCGTCCCACACCCGATCAAGCTGGCTGCGATCGCGGCCGCCGTGCTGGCCGTGCTGATCAGCCTGATCCTGATGCATCGACTGGACCGGCGGATCGGTCGCCGAGCCCCCCGGGTGCTGCCCTCGGGCTGGTGGCGGCCCACCGGCCGGGACGCCATGGTCCTCGCGGTGCTCACGGTGTGGGTGGTCATCGGCGGGATCACCTCCGACGACGGCTACATCCTGACGATGATCCGCACTCGCGCGGAGATGGGCTACGTCGGCAACTACTACCGGTGGTTCAACGCCCCCGAGGCGCCCTTCAGCTGGCCGTACGAGCTGTACGCGCTGTGGTCGCAGATCAGCACGGTGCCACCGTGGCTGCGACTACCGTCGGCGGCGATGGGCGGGGTCAGCTGGATGCTGATCAGCCGCGAGGTGATGCCGCGGCTGGGCCGGGAGGTCCGCCGCAGTACCGCCGCCGGATGGGCCGCCGCCGCGGTGTTCCTGGCCTTCTGGCTGCCCTTCAACAACGGCCTGCGCCTCGAGCCAGTGGTGGCCATCGGCTCGCTGCTGGCGCTGTGCGGGGTGGAGCGCGCGGTGGCCACCCGCCGGGTGCTGCCGCTGGCGTTGGCCCTGCTGGCGGCAGCGTTCACCGTCGCGGCGACACCGACCGGTTTCATCGCGGTCGCACCGTTCCTGGTGGCGCTGCGACCGCTGGTGCGCCTGGTGCGCCAACACGTCGCGGTCTCCGGCCGGGCCGCGGTGCTCGGGCCCATCCTCGGTGCCGGTCTGCTGGTGCTCGTGGTGTGCTTCGCCGACCAGACGCTGGCCGGGGTACTGGAAGCGTCCCGGATCCGCACCGAGATCGGACCCAACCTGTCTTGGTTCCAGGAGCCGCTGCGCTATGAGGAGCTGTTCAGCAACCTGCCCGACGGTGCCTTGGCCCGTCGCTTCCCGGTTCTGTTGTTACTGCTGTGCCTGGGCACCACCGGGGTGGTGCTGTTGCGTCGGGGTCGCATCCCGGGGGCTGGCCTGGGTCCGAGCCGCCGGCTGATCGGCACGGCGGGGGTGTCCCTGGTGCTGCTAGCGCTGACTCCGACGAAGTGGACACACCACTTCGGGGCGCTCGCCTCGATCGGCGCTGCGCTGGCCGCGCTCACCGCGCTGGCCACCAGCTCCAGCGTGCTGCGCTCGGCGCGCAACCGGTGGTGGTTCCTGTCCGGCCTGCTGGTGATCCTGGCGATGTCCTCGACCGGCCCCAACGCGCCGTGGTACGTCTCGCAGTACGGGGTGCCCTGGTACGACAAGCCGCCCTCGGTGCATGGCATCCAGGCGAGCACGCTGCTGATCGTGGGCGCCGCACTGGCCGGCTTGATCGCGGTGATCGAGGGCTTGCGGCACGAGCCAGGCGCACCGCCGCCACCCCAGCCGCAACGGCACAATGGACGGCGCCGCGCTCTGCTGATCGGGTCCGCCCCACTGGCGGTGTTCTGCGGCCTGCTGGTGTTGGCCGAGGTAGGAGCCATGGCCAAGGCCATGTACAAGCAGCGCCACGGCTACAGCATGGGCACAGCCAACGTCGCGCACATCACCGGGCACAGTTGCAACCTCACCGACGCGGTGTTGGTCGAGGCCGACCGGCGTGTTGGTGCGCTGCGCCCGTTGCGCACAACGCTGCTTGCGGACATCCCGCTGCAACGCGGCTTCGAGACCAACCGGTCCCCGCTGGACCAGGCGCTACCCACCAACTCCCCAGCCGATCCCAACGGAAAGACGGAAAACCAGAACGTCCGAGGCGACCGCATTCCCAAGCCGGGCGACGACGGGACTAACCCCGTTGAGAAACCGCCGACCGGGCTCGGTGGCGCTGAGATCCCGATCTGGAGCAGCTTCTCCCCCGACGGTCCTGGCACGGGCATCCTGCGCTCCACCTGGTACGCGCTTCCGGCCGCGGCCCGCCAAGGCACTGCGCCGGTGGTGGTCTCCGTCGCGGGCCGACTGTCGCCCACCACACCGCTGGTCGCTGAGTTCGCCCGCCGTACCGAGCGTGGTTTCCGCGTTGTCGACCACCTGGAGATTGCTGGGCGAGCCACTGCCGATGGGCCGGGATGGCGGGACTACCGCCTCGGACTGGCCGGTCGGGCCTCCGCCGGGGCGGACGCCGTGCGGCTGGTCGCGACCGACGCCGACGTCACCGATGACGGGTGGCTCGCATTCTCGGCGCCCCGGGTACCGGTGCTGACCTCACTGACCGACCTGGTGGCCCCGACGCCACCGGTGTTCTTGGACTGGCCGGTGGGCTTCGTGCATCCCTGCGTGCGTCCGTTCGCGATCCGCAACGGCATCGCCGAGATACCGCAATACCGGCTGCTCCCCGACAAGATGCTGGCCTACGACAGCAAGAGCTGGTCCTCGGCAGACGCTGGTGGACCGATCGGTTGGCTGCAGATCCTGGCCACCCAGCAGGAGGTGCCGACCTACCTGAAAGAGAACTGGGACACCGACTGGGGCAAGCTCATGGTGATCCAGCCGCGGGTACCTGACGCTGAGGCACCCGATCTGCGGACCGGCACCGCCGTGCGAAGCGGCTGGTGGTCCCCAGGACCGCTACGGAGCGGGGGTCAAACCGCCGAGATATCCCAGCTGGGTCGTTAATCGACCGGAGGTGACCCACCCAAGGGAATCGCAGTCCCGGGCCCATAGGGGCCCCTCGCGGAAACGAGGGGGAGGTGTTCCGCGAGGGGCGGCGGATCCGGCTGGGGGTCCCGAACCCGCACGTCTCATTGTGCCACTATTGGTATGCTCCATGCGAGTGATACCCCGGCGTGGCGCGCACGTTATGGCGCGGCGCGTCGTCGTCCCCACCCATTTGGGCGTTTTTCAGTGATCAACTTCGGAAGATCACCGTACGCTGCACGATGAAGTTGATGCTGGTGGCAATGCCCTGGGCCACGATAAATGCGCAGGTGATCTCGCCCCGGATCGGCGGTAGCAGCGCCAACATCACCGCGTTCATCCCCACTTGAACCACGAAGGTGATGCCGTACAACGCCATCACCGAGGCGAACTCCGCGCGCCCACCCCGGCCCTGGAACGTCCACCTGCGGTTGATCAGGTACGCCGTGGTCGTGCCGGCGATGAATCCCAGCGCCTTGGCCAGGTGCACCCACAGGCCGGTGGCCAGCAACGCCTGGTAGCTGCTGTAGTCCACCACGGCGGCGACTCCGCCGACCAGCACGAAACGGGTCAGCTGGGTCGACAGGCGCGACTTCGCCTGCAGCTGCGGTGCGGCCAACCGGGATCTCCCTTCAGGCTTCTAGCCGGACGTGATCCGGTCCGAGCAGGGTACCGACAGGGGCGGCCGGTTACCCTCTCGCGGTGCTTGCGGCCGCCGACTTGCAACGCTCCGTGGCCTGCCGAGCGGGCGTACTCGCCGGGCTGGCCGCGTTGACCCTCGTCGCGGCGGTCGGGGTGTTGCTGGCCCCGGTGATCGTCCAGGACCCGGTGGTCAGCTGGCCGCCGGCCGGCCAGCCGGCGCGCTCCACGGTGCTGCCGCTGGTGCCCTACCGACCGTTGAGCCTGGCTGCGCGGGTGCCGTGCGCCGCGCTGTCCGCGCTGGACCGGCAACCCGACGGCGGCGACGCCCTGCGCACCCTGCCCGCCACCGCCGGCAAGCCCGGCCAGCTCAGCCAGGGCCTGGTCGTCGCGGTCCACCGCGCCACCGTCCAGGTGACGGCCTCGGGTCGGACGGTGTTGCGCGAGGCGCTGCCAGCCGCCGGGTGTACCTACCGGGTGCTGGCCGATGCCGGCGGCGTGCGGGTACTGCGCGACGGGGTGCGGCGCGGCTCTGCTTCGGTGGAAGTACCCCAGGTCAGCGAGCTGACCACCGCTCTGGAGGGGCAGCCGGCGGCAACCGGGTTGACGGTGTCGTTACACACCGATGCCCGCTACGAATCCACCCCGACGGCGCTGAAGACCGTGCTGCTGGTGGTGTGCGCCGGGGCCCTGGTGATGTTGCTTGGGTTGGCCTGGCGGTGGTGGGACGGCCAGGCGATAACCGCTGCGCCCGCGCGACTTCGACCGAGGATCGCCGACGCCGTGCTGGTCGTCGTCTCGGCGGCGTGGGTGCTGCTGGCTCCGACGAACTTCGATGACTCCTGGTACATGCAGATGGCCCGAGGGGCCACTGCCTCCGGCTCGGTCGGCAATGCGATCTACATGTTCAACGTCACCGAGAACCCCTTTGTGGCCAGTCAGTACGTGCTGCAGCTGTGGGGTTCGCTCGGCGGGTGGGGCCTGACGTGGATGCGGCTGGTGCCGCTGGCTTACGGGCTACTCACCTGGCTGCTGCTGCGCTTGCACCTCGTTGCGGGTTTCGGTCGGCAGCTGGGCACCAGCCGGGCTACCTGGGCGCTGCTGGTGGCCTACCTGCTGTGGTGGCTGCCCTATGGGATGACGCTGCGCCCCGAACCGCTGATCGTGGTGTTCGCCGCGGCGACGCTGCTGCTGACGGAGCAGGCCCGGCTGCGCCGCTCGGTCGGCGCGGTGGCCGCCGCCACGGCCACCGCCGCGCTGGCGATGTCGGTGTCCCCGTCCGGGCTGGTCGCCATCGCGCCCGTGGTCCTGGCGCTGCCGTGGCTGTGGCGGTGGCTGCGCGCACAGTGCGCCGCGGCGCGGGGGGCCGCAGTCCTGCTGCTGGCGGCCGCGAGCAGCAGCCTGGTGCTGGTGGGATTCGCCGACGCGACGCTCGGCGACGTGCTGGAGTCCGCCGCAGTGCACCGCTGGTATTACCAGACGTTCTCCTGGTACCAGGAGAACGTCCACTACAAGACGATTCTGAGCTTCGAGGATTCCAGCCAGTGGGCCCGTCGAGCCCCCGTGGTGCTCACCATCGCAGTCCTCCTCATCGTCGCCCTGGACACCGTGCGCAGCTCGCGTGCACTGTGCTTCACGAACTCCACAGCAGCGCTGTTTACCCGCCTGCGGACAGCACTGCTGGGCAGTTCGGGAAGCGCAGAGTCAGGCAGCGACGGCGGCGGCGATCCGGTGCGGCGGTTGCTGGTGAGCAGCGCGGGGAGCTCGGCGTTGGCCCTGGCGCTGCTGGCGCCCACGCCGACGAAGTTCGTCAACCATTTCGGCGCGGCGGCGGCCGCGCCGACGGTGTTGCTCGCCGCCGCCTTGCTGCGCTCCCCGCTGCTGGCCGCGGTGGAGTCTGGTTTGCGGCGACATCGTGCCAGCGCCATCGCCGCCATCGTGGGAACAGCGCTGGTGATCGGTGCGGTGTCCTGGAGTTTCGCCGGACCGAATCTGTGGCGGCCTTATTCCGACCGCGGTCAGCCCTTCGGCAACCATCTCACCGCGTCCGCCGACCACCCCGACCTGGTGGGTATGCGACCGAAGCTGGGACCCGTGCAGCTGGCAAATCCGCTGGTCTGGGTGGCGGTCGCGGTGGTCGCAGGCGGGTGGATGTGGTGGCGGCGGCGCGGTCGGGACTCGACGCTGACTCCCGACCGAGCGGTGTTGCTGGCCGGGTCGACGGCGATGGTAGTGATGATCATCGTGGTGTTCGGGTGGGCGCCGTTGCGCCAGTACCCGGGCTGGTCGGTGGCCCTGTCCGCGGTTCAAGCGGTCCGAGGTGAGCCGTGCACGCTGATCGATTACGCCCAGGTGCTGGTCGATATCGCAGCGCAACCGGCCCCCGTCGGATCGGCGATCACCGAGGGAGGATTCGCCACCGCGGCAAGCCGGCCGTTACCCGAGCCGGTGCCCGCGCCGAATCCGGGCACGCTGGTCTGGCACGACGCCGTCAACACCGATCTGCGCAGCGACCCGGACACGAGCTCACTGACGAGCCCAGCAGGCCTGCTCGTCACGCCGTGGTTCGCGCTGCCGCCCGATGGTGGCACCACCCTGCTGGTGCCGCTGCTCGGCGCTCGAGCCGCCCAGCAGCTGACCCTGGAGTATGCCACGGCCGCTGGGCCGAATCGCGCCGTGGCGGGCAGCACGTCGCTGCGGCCGGACCCAGCCGTGCCCAGGACGCAGTGGCACCAAGCCGCCGTTGCCCTGGACCGGCTCGGCAAGCAGCGGCCGTCGAGTGTGCGGCTGGTGATCCGCGACTGGATGGTGACCGATGCCGACAGCTGGCTCGCGGTAGGCCAACCGCGGCTGGCCAGGTGGCGCCCCCTGACGACGTTCATAGCCGGACGGCCGGTGTACATCGACCAGCTCACTGCAGCCCTGTTGCCCTGCCTTGACCAGGTTGGCGTTGCGCATGGCATCGCGCGGGCGCCGCAGGTGCTGGTGCTCAGCGACGAGGAATTCGGCCGGGGCTTCCTCGATCTCGGGTTCGAGCTGCACCGGGGGGGCACTGAGGTGCCGGTGAGCCGCTCCGCCACTGCCGTGCGGATGCCCGCCCGGCTGGTGCCCAGCGGGCCACCCACGTTGCCCTGGGGCCGGGTCGAGCGAGTCGTCTACAACCACCCTGTGGGGTTAGTCGACCTGCACGTCCACGCGGTTCGCAGGGCCGGCTGGACGCGCCTTCCCACCCTCGCCGCCAAGAGCTACCACGGAAACGCCCCCGACTGAACACCCTCGAGTCGGCCGTTGGCAGGTATCCCCTCCTTGTGACACATGTTCCGTCGGAGTGGCCGGGCGGGGAGGTCTCTGTCAACGAGCAGGGTCGTGTGACGATTCCGGCCCAGGTGCGTCGGGCTGCGGGAATCGAGGCCGGAGTGCCGTTGGTGGCATACGTCGAAGACGGCCGCGTGGTGATCGAACCCGTGAGCAACTGGCTGATCGCATCCGCCGCGACGTCGCCGCCGCGTGGACCGGCGGGAGCTCAGTGGTGGACGAACTCATCGCCGACCGCCGCGCTGAAGCGGCCCGCGAGGATCAAACGTGACGGTCGTGTTGGACACCTCAGCGGTGTTGGCCTGGCTGCGTGACGAACCGGGCGCCAACGTGGTGCACCCCCTGCTTCCCGTCGCGATCATGTCCGCGGCGAACTGGTCAGAGATCTGGCAGAAGCTCCACCAGCACGGCGCCGACGCCGGGCGTGCCACCATCCGGTTGCGCACCCTCGGGGTTCGGGTGGAACCGCTCACCGAAGCCGACGCGGTCACCGCCGCGCGGCTGTGGACGAGCACTCGCGTGGCGGGATTGTCGCTGGGCGATCGATGCTGCCTGGCGCTGGCCGCCAGATTGGAGTTGACTACGGTCACCGCGGACACCGCTTGGGCCGGACTCGACATCGACATCCCCGTCCGGATCATTCGCTGACTCGGTGCCGGCGCTCGACGCCGGGAACGACCAGGGGTTGGCTCACGCCGATCGTCGCTGTCCAGTCTTCCGACCAGCCGTCCGGGCCGAGTACGAAGGTGTGCGTGATGTGCCCGAGCAGGCATGTCACTATGCGGGTCCGATGGCCCGCGCGGGCTACGGGTGCCGCCGAGTGAACAGCGGCCGCGGGTCGGTGTCGGTGTCCGGGTCAGCCAGCAACAGCACCTCGTCACCGGCCTGCAGGACGGTGCCGCCGCGGACGGGTACCAGGACACCGTTTCGGTTGATCATGCTGATCCAGGTGTCTTCGCCCAGAGCGAGGTCGGCGATGGTGCACCCGTCCGCGGGCGCGCCGGCGGTGATGTCGTAGCGGTGCAGGCCGGTGGGCTCGTCGCGGAAACGCATGCCCAGCGCCCAGGGCTCGGGTTGCAGGACCCGCATGGGCACTCCCGTGTGATGGGCCACGGTGGGCACCAGACCGCCCTGCACAATGACCGAGAACGCCACCACGACGACCACGATCTGGTACAGCCGCTCGGCGCCGGGCACGCCAGCGGACAGGATATAGGTGCCCAGTAGGATCGGCACCGCGCCTTTGAGCCCGGACCACATCACGAACAGCCGCTCACCGTTACTGATCTTGATGGGCAGCAGGAGCAGCCCGACCAGCATCGGGCGCACCACCAGGGCCAGCAGCACCGCCAAAGCCACACCAACCCACCAGGCGGTGCCCTGAGCCAGCCCAGTGAGGGACACGGTCAGACCGAGCATGGCGAACGCGACGATCTCCGCCAAACTGGCCAGCGACGAGTGGAACCGTTCGATCTCGGCCTTGTACGGCGCGCGCAGGTCCCCGACGAGGATTCCGGCGACGAACACGGCCAGAAACCCCGAACCGTGGGCCAGGCTGGCCAGCCCGTAGATCGCCCCGGCGCCCAGCAGGGTCCGCAGCGGGTACAGCGCCCCGCTGGGCAGTGGTACCCGGCGCATCGCCACCGACAACGCGTACCCGGCCACGACGCCGACCACAGCACCCAGGACCATCTCCAGGGCGAACTCGCCCACTCCGGCACCCACGGCGTGCCAGCCACCGGCGGTTCCCGCAGCCAGCAGCGCGGCCATCGCGGCAATACCGACCGGGTCGTTCACTCCGGACTCACCCTCCAGCAGGGTGCCCGAGCGGCCGGAGATCTCCCGGCGGCCCAACACCGAGAACACCACGGCCGGGTCAGTAGGTGCCAGCGCGACACCCAGCAGCAGCGCGGCCCGCCAGTCGAACCCGAAAACCAGGTGCGCCAGCACCGCCACCCCCACCGCGGTGACCACGGTGCCGACCACACCGATCCACAGCACCCCGCCGCCAGCGGCGCGGAACCGGCGCCAGCCAATGTGCATACCACCGTCGAACAACAACAAGATCAACATCACGGTGACCACCCGCTGCACCGTGAGAACAGGCACCCGACCCAGCGCCGGCACAAGGTCCGAAGCGACCGCGGCGGCTACCAGGAAGATCGCTGGAGCCGGCACCCGGATCCGCTCGCTGACCCGGTTGGACAACACCGCCAGCAGCCCAGCCACGCTGATGATCGCAATGACCACACCGAACGGGACAACGTCATCCACCGCAGACCCCGACACTGCCGGGCGACCGGGTCAAGGCGGCAGACACAACAACCTCCTGAAGACATCGGACAGCTATTGCCGACCAGCCTTCCCGGCGCACCTCCACTCACCCTAGCCACCGCCCCTGCGAGCCCGACACCAATCACACGGCACATGTGCGTGAGTCGTACCCTGCCGCGGTGCCCATCCGCGCTGGCCTGGACGTCGGGGATCGCCGCCGGCTGGAATGGGTGATCGCGGCGCTGGCGCTGGTCACCGGGGCGTTGGGGATCCTGGTGATGTTCGCGCCGGTGATCGCCGACGATCCGGTAGTGAGCTGGCCACGTGCCGGGCAGCCACCCAGCTCCACGGTGCTGCCACTGTCGCCCTACCGTCCGTTGCAGCTCACCGCGACGGTCCCGTGTGCGACGCTGCATGCGTTGGACGCCCGCCCGGGTGGGGGTGAGGCGCTGCGCACGTTGCCCGCCGACGTGGGCACCGCCCCGGGCGAGGGCCTCGTGGTGACCGCGGACCAGGGCGTCGTCACGGTCACCGCCTCCGGTGTCCAGGTGCTGCGCCAGACGCTGCCCGGCAACCCCTGCTCCTACCAGGTACTCGCCGATGCTGGTGGTGTACGGGTGGCCAGGGACGGGGCCGGCATCGGCACGCGGACGGATCTGCTCGTACCGCAGGTCGCTGAGCTGCAGACGGACGCGGTGGGCGCGGCCAGCGGTCTTTCGGTACAGCTGCACACCGACGCGCGTTACCAGTCGCGCCCCACGTTGCTCAAAACGGCATTGCTGCTCGCGCACGGTCTTGCGCTGGCGGCGCTGCTCGTGCTGGCCTGGCGGTGGTGGCGGGGCGCCGGACCCAGCCTGGTCCGGCCGCGGCCGTCATGGGCCGATGCTGTGGTCGTCGCGGTGTCGCTGTTGTGGGTGGTTGCGGGACCCGTCAACATCGACGACTCCTGGTATCTGCTGATGGCTCGCAACGCGATGCAATCGGGCTACCTCGGTAATGTCATCTACCAGTTCAACGTCACGGAGAACCCGTTCGTCGCCAGCCAGTACGCCATGCAGGCCTGGGGCGCCCTTGGCGGCGAGTGGAGCCTGGCCTGGATGCGGTTGCTGCCACTAGCCTACGGGCTGGCGACCTACGCCCTGCTCCGGGTGCTGGTCGCAACGGTGCTGAGCCGGGTGGCCCAGCGATCCGTGGTGGCGTGGGCGGTGGCGGCCGCGCACCTGCTGTGGTGGCTGCCCTACGGCATGACGCTGCGCCCCGAACCACTGATCGCACTGGGTACCGCTGGGGTGTTCGTGCTGTCCGAGTTGGCCCGCCGGCGTCGCTCAGTGGGGGTGCTGGCCGTCGCCGTCGCCGTCGCCGCACTCACCGTGACGGTGTCGCCCACTGGTCTGGTCGCCGCCGCACCGTTGACGGTGTGCCTGCCGTGGCTGTGGCAGTGGTGGCAGGCCGAGCCTGCACACAGCCGGGTCGCGGCCGTGCTGCTGGTCGGTGCGGCGGCCTCGATCGTCATCCCGGTCGCCTTCGCCGACGCCACATTGGGTGACGTGCTGGAATCGGTCGCGGTGCACCGCTGGTACTACCGTCAACACGCCTGGTACGACGAGTACCTGCACTACGCCAACCTGCTGGTGCCTGACGATCGGGGGGCGTGGGGCAAGCGGCTACCGGTGCTCTTGACGTTGGGTGTGCTGTTGGCCGTGGCGCTGGGCGCGGGGCGGCGTCCCGGCACCGCAGGGCGCAGCGGCCAGCTCTTGAGCCAAGCAGCGGGGATCACCGCGCTGGGTCTGGTCGCGATGGCGCTCACTCCGACGAAATGGGTGAACCACTTCGGGGCCGTCGCAGCGCCGGCGACCGTGCTGCTGGCCGCTGCACTGATCCGATCGCCGCTACCTCGGCGGCCCGGCGCCGCGACGATGGCCATCGGCAGCGCCGGGTTGGTGGCCGCCGTGTCGGTCGCCTTCGCAGGCCCGAACCTGTGGCGCCCGCTGTCGGACTGGGGTCAGCCCTTCGGCAACCACCTGCTCATTGACAGGCCGTACGAGCAGAGCCTGCTCGCGCCGTCGCTGGGACCGCTGGCATTGCGCAATCCGCTGCTGTGGCTGGCCGTCGCCGGGGTGGGCTGGTGGTGGCTGCGCCGGCTGGGCCCAGTTCGGGCCGTGCTGGTCACCGCGACCGGCCTCGGCGTGGTGTTGATGCTGCTGGT
>JBHEMR010000032.1:0-8456 GCA_046262495.1 Pseudonocardiaceae bacterium
CGATGATCACTGGGCGCTTCTCCGCCGCGACGCGACCGGCGAAACCCTTTCCCATCGGGATGCGGATTCCCTGACGGACCACCGCTTCGATCCCCCTGGCAGCAGTCGCGACAAGTTCCTGGCAGGAAGGATCGAGCAACAACACGCTGGCCGTGTCGACCGCGAGGAGCTCTCGCACCCGGTCAAGCAACTCGCCCAACAGATCCTCAACGTCGAGGTGGGCGAGTGCGGCATCGGTCACGGACTCAATCCGGCGCAATCGGTAGTCATCGGCGGCCGGCGTGTTGCTCGGCTCGCCCGGCGTTGACACGATCAGAGCGTAGCCCACGTCGGGCGAAACGGCGTCCCATCCCCAGCGCAGATAGACGGCTTTCGGAGAGCTCAGCGTTAAGGGGCTGGCCCACTCGATCGCAACGATCTGACGGTGCTGGCTGTCCGGGCTACCGCACAGCGACTAGACAGCACTGATCAGCACCCGGAGCCGGACCCGTTGGCCCCTCTCAGTGACCTAGCTTATGGTCGATGTGTGAGCAGCAATTTTCCCGCTGACATCCTGGAGCTGCGGGTAACCGAGCATGATCCCGACGCTCGCGTGGTCACCGTGGTGGGCGAGATCGACGCGCTGACCGCGCCGAAGCTGGCCGCCTTTCTGACTGAACAGCTCGCTGTTGCCCAGGTCGTGGTGGTGCAGCTTGATGGTGTGCAGTTCCTGTCATCTGCTGGGTTGTTCGTGCTGTTGGAGGCCAACGAACTTGCTATTCAAGAAAACCGCGCGCTGCGATTGGTATACAGCTCGCAGACTGTCAACCTGGCGCTGGAGGCGACTGGATTGCGAGAGTATCTCTCGTTCGCCGACAACGTGCCCGACGCCCTGAAAACTCACCCTGACCCGGCGTGAGCCAAAATATGGAGATTCAGCTTTGTTACATGACGGGGCAACCGAAACGGTGATCCACTCCGCAGTCTGGCCCATTGTCGGCGAGCAGGCGTGCCGCGCGGGCGTGGCCGTCCAGCCGTGCAGTCTCCGCCAGTCCCTCGTACACCGCTGCGCGGATCAGCGGATGGACAAAGGAGATCGTGCCGCTGCTCGTCGGCTCGTGTGAGGACCGCGGGTTCTGATGCAGGATCTCGATGTCAACGAGCTGGCGGGAGGTCTGCAAGGCTACGGCGGGTGCTAACCCGGCTAGGGCTGCCACATGGGTCAGCTTCGCATGATCACCCAGAATGGCCAGCGCGCCGCAAAAAACGGTAGCTGGCGATCCCAGCCGCGCCAGCCGCAACGCCACCCGTCGCTGGACTGCTTGCGGGCCGATCTCGTTCAGGCGTGCCACTCCAGCGGAGGTCGCTTCAAGACCCTCTGCGGCGGCGGCCTCGATGAGCTCACGCAACAACAGCGGGTTTCCGCCTGTGGCGGTGTGACAGGCGAGGCAGAACGCGTCCTCAGCCCTGCCGGACAGCACTGTGCGGACGAGCTGCGCGGATGCCTCCGCGCTCAGCGGCGCCGGACGCAGCATCCTGGCCTGCGGGTCAGTGGTGACTTGGGCGAGCAGGTGTTGGTCAACAGCCGGCTCAGCGGGCCGAAGCGCCACCATCACTAATAGTGGCAACCCCTCCAACCGGGGCATGAGGTAGGTTAAGAAACGCAGCGATGGCCCATCTGACCAGTGCAGATCGTCGATGACCAGCATCAACGGACCCTCAGCCAGGTGCGCCGTCAGCAAGAACAACCCGTGTAGCAGGGCGAACGATACATCTCCGCTGTTTCCCGCAGCGTCAACCTGATCAAAAAGCACCGCGGCCCGCCGAGCAGCACCGGCGAGCAGATCGTCCCGCTCGGCCCTGTCCGCACTTGCCAAGACCAGCTCGAACAGCTGGCGCACGACGCCGTAGGCGAACTCGCGCTCAAGCTCTGAACCCCGGGCGGCCAGCACCCGCATGCCGGCCTGCCGCGCATGGGCTCGGGCCGCGGCCAGTAGCCGGGTCTTGCCGACACCGGCGGAGGCCTCCACCCTTACCAGCAGACCCGACCCCCGACACGCCGCCCCGATCAGCGCGTCGAGCACCTGTAGCTCACGCTCACGCTCCAACAGCCCCAGATCCTGCGTTATCCGCCAATCCGCTTCCTGGCGTCTGGCGCTGTCGAGCAGGGGACGCCTGCTCTTTTTGCCCACACCGGCAGTGCCGGACACCTCCGATGTCATGGTTGTTGTCCGCGCGGCGTCGGGGTCTGTCGGCGGGAGTGATCCGTCGAGTTCGAACAGCTCAGCGCCCCGGTCGGGAAAAGCCAACCGCAGCCGGGGATCATTGGTCAGAATGGCGTGATGGAGTGATCGAAGTTCCGGACTGGGGTTGATACCCAGGTCCCCGGACAACAGCGTGCTGAGGCTGCGGTAGCTGTCCAGCGCTTCGGCCTGACGGCCCGATCGATAAAGGGCGAGCATGCGTTGTGCCCAGAATCGCTCCCGCAGCGGATAACGCGTCGTTAGCTCACCCAACTCCGCGGTCATCTCCTGGTGGCGGCCCACATCGAGGGCAGCATCGATGCGCAGTTCTCGGGCCAGGAGCCATTGCTCAGACAGCCTCGGGAGAACCTCCCGATGCAGGACGTCTGATGGCACATTCGACAATGGCTCACTGCGCCACAATCCCAGCGCATCGGACAACAGCGCAGATGCCCGGCACGATCGGCCCTGGGCAGTCGCGGTCCTCGCCTGGCGAACCAGAGTGTCGAAACGGTTCAGGTCGAGGGCATGGCCAGACAAATCAATGCAATATCCCTCGGCGCAGGTCACGATCGGACTGGTGGCGGGGGTTGTATACAACGCCTGACGCAACCGCATCACATAACTACGCAAGGTACCCTGAGCACCGTCCGGTACGGCGTTGTCCCAAAGCCGAGTAATCAATTGATCGACCGCAACGACGCGGCCGGCGTCGACAAGCAAGGAGGCGAGAACCACCCGCTGCTTGGCCGCCCTGATCGGCACCGGACACCCACCGGCGCACACCTCCAGCGGGCCCAGCAGTTTGAACTCAAATCTCGCCGTCATCCCGACCCCCCAGGCCACGGGCCAACCGGGCGGGTCACGACACCACCCCGGTCCACGACCGCCCTGTGTGAGCATGCTACTTCACGGCGTGATCAGCAAGTCATTATCACGTCATCGGCGCGCAACGTGGACCTGCAACCGTAGTCGCCGGTAACCGCCGAACGTTCCAGCCTAATGAGACGCGGACACCACCCAGACGAGAAGACCACCATGACCATGCGAACAAATAGGCGCAGATTGAACCGAATGCCGCGCTGAGCGTAGTAGGGGGAATGACGATGGCTGAGCAGGTGGGCACCATCGCTGCGCTGTGGAGGTTCCCGGTCAAGTCCATGCTGGGCGAGGAGCTCGACGCCACCGAGGTGAATAACTCCGGTCTTGCCGGTGACCGCGCCTATGCGCTGATCGACGCCGCGACAGGAAAGGTCGTGAGCGCGAAAAGCCCGAGGCTATGGCCGAACATGCTCGACTGTCGAGCGCGGTTCCTCGAGCCCCCCCATGCGGGCGAGGACCCACCGCCGATACGGATCACGCTACCCGACGGTGCATCGGTGACCAGCGATGCACCCGATGTCGACACCGTCCTGTCCGATTTCCTCGGACGCAAGGTGCGACTGGCGCGGACCGCCCCGACGGACTCCACCATCGATCAATACCACCCCGACGTTGACGGGCTGGACCCAGCCGGGAGCCGAGACACAATGGTCGAGGCGCGGATCGGATCGGCGTTCTTTGCGGAGGCAGGTCTTCCATCACCGGTTCCAGAAGGCTCCTTTTTCGACCTCTATCCGCTTTCGGTGCTGACCACCTCTACCCTTGAGCGGCTGCGTGAGCTGGCGCCGCAGAGCCGCATCAACGAACGCCGTTTTCGCATGAACGTGATCGTGGCTACGGCTGGCTGGGGATTCGTCGAGAACTCCTGGCTCGACCACCGTCTCATGATCAGCGACGTCGACATCGACGTCATGCTCCCCGATCAGCGGTGTGTGATGACCACCCTCGCGCAGGAGGACCTACCGCACGACACGAACGTTCTGCGCACACTCGCCCAACACAACAGGATCGTCGTCGGCAGTGACGGGCCATTCCCCTGCGCGGGCGTCTACGCAGTCGTGGCAACACCGGGGAATATCCGGCGCGGCGACCAGGCGGTGCTCACCTAGGAGACGACCAGCGACTGTTGCGTGGGGGGAGCAAGCAAATTGGCCGCGCTGGACTGATGCGTCGTCGCCGCTGCGAGATCAAAGCAACCGCCGACCTGAACTGCGATCCTCATCCATCTTTCGGAGGTCTGAGCCTTGTGACAAGTGTCAGCGCACAGTTACCGTCCGCCAGCGCGACGGCATCATTGGAACTGCGGCCCGACGCGCTCGGGTTTCCCGCGCTGCTGGCCCAGTCGATCGCTCTCATCTCACCCACGATGACCGCGGTCCTCATCATCCCACTTGCGTTTTCCAATGCCGGACAGGGCACTTGGCTAGCCTATCTGTTCGGCACCGCGATGCTGCTCTTCGTGGTGTTCAACCTCAACCAGTTCGCCCGCCGATCCACCTCTCCCGGCTCGATGTACGCCTACACCGGGCGCGGTCTCGGCGCGGTTGGCGGGGTCTTGTCCGGGTGGACGCTGATCTGGTCGTATCTGTTCATCGGGGTGGCCGGGATGACCGGTTTCACCATCTTCTCACGGCAGTTCCTTGACATCGTCGGGATCCACACCTCCCTTCCGGCCTTCGTCTTCTTCGCGATCAGTGCGGTGCTCTGCTGGACGCTGGCGGTAAAGGACATTCGGCTGTCGTCCATGCTGACCCTCATCCTCGAGGGACTTTCGGTGGTGTGCATTCTGGCACTCGCCGCGCTTGTGCTCTTCAAGCACGGAATCACCGTTGACACTGCCCAGGTCCACCTCGAGGGAGTGACGTTTCGCGGCATGAGCCTCGCCGTCGTCGCCTGCATCTTCAGTCTGGTCGGCTTTGAAAGCGCCACCGCACTCGGCGGCGAAGCCCGGAATCCCTTACGGACCATCCCGAAAGCGGTGATCTGGAGCCTCATCCTCACCGGCCTGTTCTTCGTCCTCATGGGCTACGTCGAGGTGTTCGGTACCCAAGGTCAGCACGACACCTTGGACACCCTTGCCACCCCGCTCAACACCCTCGCCGACCTCAACAAGGTGGCCTACTTCAAGCTCCCGCTCTCACTCGGCGCGATCATCAGCTTCTTCGCGCTCTCCCTGTCTTGCCTCAACGCCGGCGCCCGGATCATCTACCCAATGGCCCGGCACTCGATCTTCCCGGCCGGGCTCGGGAAGGTGCATACCTCGAACGCGACTCCGGCCGCCGCACTGAGCGCCTACATCCTGCTGATGTTCGCGGTTCCAGCCATCTGGTCCACGCAGATCGACGTGGTGACCGTTTTCAATGGCGCCGGCACGTTTGCCGCGTTCGGATTTCTGCTGGCCTACTTCATGGTGTCCGTGGCCGCACCGATCCATCTGCGCAGACTCGGCGAGCTCAAGCCCCGCAACGTGATCGTGGCGGTGCTCGCGTTGGTGTTCCTGCTGGTGCCGACCGTCGGCAGCTTTTACCCGCTGCCCGCCTACCCGGTGTACCTCTTCCCGTACATCTTCTTGGCCTACATGGCGGTGGGAGCCGGGTGGCTGTTCATCGCCTCGCGCCGGCGACGTGGCATCCTGAACGAGATCGAAAATGATTTGGAGGCTGCCTCCTGAGCGGCGTTGCGTTGATCCACATCGCCGTCCGCGGCGTCAGTGCGAGAGCCAGCCGGCGTCCATGGTGAGCGCCCGACCAGTCATCGACCACATGTCGTCCCGGCAGAGGAACGCGACCATACCGGCCACCTCCGCAGGCTCGATCAGCCGCTTGACGGCGTTGCGGTCAAGCAGCACCTTCGCCACCACCTCGCTCTCCGCGATGCCGTGGAGCGTGGCCTGGTCGGCGATTTGCTTCTCGACTAGAGGCGTCCGCACGTAGGACGGGCAGATCGCGTTGACGCTGATGTTTGCGTCGCCGTGGGCGCTGGCTTCCAGTGCGACGGTCTTGGTGAGCCCCACCAGGCCATGTTTGGCGCAGACGTAGGCCGACTTGTGGCTGGAGGCGACCAAGCCGTGCACTGAGGAGATGTTGATAATCCGTCCCCATCCCCGCTCGTACATCCCCCCGATGAGAAGCTTCGTAAGAACAAACGGCGCGGTCAGCATGACCGCCAGAATCGTGTCCCACCGCGCCTCGTCGAAGGACTCTATCGGGCTCACGTGTTGGAGACCGGCATTGTTGACGAGGACGTCCACTTCGGGTGCCTCAGAAGCGATGCGGTGGATGTTGCTGCGAGCTGACAGGTCTGCTGGCAGAGCTGATGCCCCGGGCAGGGCTGCCACCGCCTCCTCCAGCCGCTCGCCGGGCAGGTCCACCATCAGCACAGCAGCACCCGATCGAGCGAGACAGTCGGCAACGGCAAACCCGATCCCTGAGGCGGCACCGGTGACTAGTGCCCGTCGTCCGGACAGGTCGACTACTTTGGGCTCCATACGCTACAAGCCTTCTCCCGGATGCTCGCTTTCCAGAAATTCCTGGATCGCCTTGGCTGTGCTGGGATGGGTGACTACCCCGTAGTGATTGGCAGCAACCTCCACCACCCTCGCCGCCGGTACCGACCGCGCGAAGGCGTCGCGGTCGTCCTCGCCGACGATGAAAGGACCGCCGGGAACAAGCGGCTGGGCGGCGCGCACGAGCAGGACGGGCATCGAGAGAGCCGGCCACAGTCGGCGCGGGTCGTGGGAGACGCCGTACTCGAAGTCCTCGGTGACAGCGGCACGGAGGGTCCGAGCCCGTACACCGCCTGCTACCGGCTCAAGCTCGTAGTCGAAGTAGCGCTCCCACAGGGGATCCCACGGGATGATGGTGCCCGTCTGCTTGATCAGCTGCAGGTACCGGTGCGACGAGGGATGGGTCACGCCAAGCCGCTCGATCACGGCACGGATCAGCGCGTTCGCCGGCTCTCCGGCCGGCCCGCACGCATCAATCAGTACCACTTTGTCAAGTAGCTGCCGCTTCGTGCTCGCCAGCTGCATGGCCACATACGCCCCCATGGACCAGCCGAGCAGGTGAATGGAGTCCGCGCCCAGCTTGGCCGCCACCTCGGCGACGTCGGCCGCATGAGCAGGCCAACCGTAGGTACCCGGAGGCGTCGACTCGCTCCTTCCTCGGCCACGGAGGTCGACCATGACGACCTGGAAGCCTTCTTCCGCCAGTGCGCCTCCAATGAAATCGAAACTGCGGAGGTTCGCGGACAGCCCAGGCAAGCAGACAACCAGTGGTCCATGCCCACCGCTGCGGGCGGCATGCACCCGTCCGGAGGGCAAATGTAGGTCGAACTCTGTAAATCGCGACAGCGCGTCCATGGCTGCAGCTTCGGCCTGGTCAGCTCATAGCGTCGAGCATCATCGCGCATCGGATCAGGCCGAGGTGCGAGTATGCCTGCGGGTGGTTGCCCAGTGAGCGCTCCGTGATCGGGTCGTATTCCTCTGGAAGTAGCCCGGTCGGTCCGGCTGCGTCCACGATCTGCTGGAACAGCTCTTCCGTCTCAGTGCGCCGCCCGCAGCCCAGGTAAGCCTCGACCAACCACGACGCGCACAGGTGGAAGCCACCCTCACCGCCGGGCAGCGCGTCATCGCGGTTGTATCGGTAGACGGTCGAGCCGCTACGCAGCTCCGCCTCAATCGCCGTGACGGTGGCCTGGAAGCGCTGGTCGTCGGGCGCGAGCAGCCCGGACAGCCCGATATGCAGCGTGGCAGCATCGAGGTCGGTGCCGCCGTACGCGGTGGTAAAGCAGCCCAGCTCGGAGTTCCAGCCGCGGTCGAGCACCTCGGCCGCGATTTGCTCCCGTAACGGGGCCCATGCCGGGTCGGCGGCCCTGGCGTATCGGGTGGCCAGGCGCACCGCACGGTCCAGGGTGACCCAGCACATGACCTTCGAGTAGACCTGGTGCCGCGGGCGGCCGCGCTCCTCCCAGATGCCGTTGTCGTGGAGATCCGGACGGGCCGCGAACCGGCGTATCCCGGCAGGGTATCGATCACCGCCTCCGGTCCGAGTGTGGTACCCCGGACCGTGTAGAGCGGGTGCAGCCGTTCCGGGCCGGACACCGTCTTAAGGACCTGGTGTAACCAGCGCAGGAACGCCTCCGCCTCGCCGGTCGAGCCCAGCGCCACCAGCGTCCGCGCGGTCATCGCGGCGTTGCGCAGCCAGCAAAAGCGGTAGTCCCAGTTCCGTACGCCGCCGATCTCCTCAGGTAGTGACGTGGTGGCCGCGGCCAGGATCGCTCCGGTCTCGCTGTGGCACAGCCCGCGCAGCGTCAATGCTGAGCGGGCCACCAGCTCGCGCTGCACGCCGGGTA
>JBHEMR010000033.1:0-7817 GCA_046262495.1 Pseudonocardiaceae bacterium
CTGGTCCGCAACGCGGCAAGGAGCGTGTGGCCATCGAGGCGGCGGCGGCGTGCCGCGACGAGCACCGACCGCGGAAAGGCGGTCTCATGAATCCAGATCGCCTCCCGGCTGGGTTGGCTCGGTGGCGCTGGCAGCCTGAGCGCGTCGCGATACGCCATATCCACCAGGTTCACCCCGGCGGCGGCGGCGAGTGCGGTCTGCAGGTCCGGTCGGCCCACGGTCGGTTCGGTGATGAGCATCCGCCCATCTCGAGTGCTGCGCCGAACCTCGAGCGAGCCGAAGCCGACGTGGCCAGCGGTGTCGAGCAGCCGCCGGGTCAGCTTGTGCAACTCCGCGTCCTGATGGGTTACGGCAAGGGCAGTGCTGCCCGTGTCGACGCGCCACTGGGTGATCTTTCGCCCGCCTTGCGCCGCTAGCTCTTCCCCGTTGTGGTTGCGGTAAGTCAGGCAGAAGTAGACGTCGCTGTCGCGGCCCGGAATCCACTCCTGGACGACGAAGCGGTCAGCGGCATCGAACGGAGCGAACGGAAGCCGTTCAAAATCGTCGACGGTCTCGAATCGGTAGGCCGTGCCATACTTACTGAAGTCCTGCCATTGTGGTGTCCGCTCGACCGGCTTGAACACCACAGGAAAGGCCATCTCGCCCAGGGCGGCGCGCAACTGGCCAGGGTTGTAAACAATCGCTGTGTGTGGAACCGGGAAGCCGTTAGCTAGGGCCCACTCGTGGAAAACCGACTTGTCCAGCAACCGATCAACGGTCGGCAGGTCCGGCAGCACGAAGTGAAACTGCGTGGCCAGTTCGCCGGCGTGCTCGGCGACGATGCGCACTACCGTGTCATCGGCGGGGAACAGCACCATCGGGCCATACCGCGCGTGAGCCGCACGCAAGGTCGCTAGCCATGCTTCCGTGGTTGGTGCGCTGACCTGCAAGACGTTGTGCCATAGCTTTGAGCGGCAAGTTGGCGCCGTCGGGGTGAGGGAGGCGCCAACGATGGGCACTCCCGTGCCGCGCAGGCCCCGAGCAATGGCCAGCCCGATGGCGGTCCCGGCACCTGCGATCAGCCCCGGGGGCAGCAACGCGTTCAGACGCCCTGTGGTGCTTCGGTCGACATCAGTATCCTTCTCCGTGAACAATCGGGATCCCCCCTATACGCGGAACCGCCGCTGTAGCCTCCCTAGCCTTGGCGGTTGACCACGTCCCCTGTCGCCCTATGAGTGGTCCCGGAGGGTCCACTCTCCACGGATCCCCGAGGATCCTGTACTGATAGTCATCGCCAATTCGCCGAGAGTGTTACACGAGTAACCGATCGTGCTCAACACCATCCCTCCGATTACACAGTGTTACCGTGCTGGGTCGGGCCGATCCACTGCTGGTCGCTCGGCCGCCGAGGGGCGGCTGCGGCTAGCCGACTGGACCCCAGCTGGGTGGATGGGATGTCGTAGTGGTGGGCGGCTCTAACCCTGGCTTCTCATGAGCTGGTCGTTACCCCCGTTCCACCTTCTCGGCTCGCCTAGTCGGTGAACGTTGCCCGACCCGGGGAAGATGGTGCTTTGCTTGGGACGGTGGTCTGGCGCACCTGCGGCGTCCGAGGTGCATGTCGACCACCGGGGCCGCCGGACCGACCCGTGCGAGCACGGTCGCCAAGCCGCGCGCAGCAAGCATCGCCTGCCGGGCCACGCATTAGGCGAGCGTGACTGATGAAAGGCGCCTTCGTATGATCGGGGCGGCGGTTTCGCACCACCCGGCGGAGTTGACGCGGCTGTGGGCGATGTTGCCGGCGGACACGACTGCTGCACAGGTTACGGTCATCATGGAGCCCGCCCGTAACCCGTGAGTGCCGCTGGCAGCCTGGTTTCGTCGCCAGGGTGCGACGGTGGTCCTGGTGCCACCGGAGCAGTCAGCGGATCTGCGGGCCTACTACCAAGCACACCAAATCCGTCCACGACACGACGCAACTGCCGTTACGCTACTAACAAGAAATCTCGGCCTTTGGCATACGTAGCATGCGCTTGGCAAATACTCGAGCTCGGCGGTCGAGCACCGTCACAGGGATATTCTCAAATCGATACTCGAAGAAAGTCGTGGGTTGGGCCCCGAACTTAGACTTGAAGCGCCCTAGGCTCTGAGAAGCTGATCGCTGCATATCGTACTGCAGACATCCTCTCCGGCACGCGGTTTCAATCGCGACTCGATGAAGCAACTCGTTCGCGCCCGTTCCTGCCGCACTCTCTATGTCCATCGCACCGCGCCAGTAGGTTGCAACGACACCGTGCGTCAGAACAATCGTCCCAGCCAAGGGCTTCCCACCAAGCCAGGCGATATGCACCTCGCATGTCTCACCCAGGAGGTCCGCTACGATTTGGAACTTGCGAAATGGTTCACGCCTCGACGCGAGTAAACGAGCAATGGCCAGCGGGTGGCGCCGATCTTTCGCCCAGCGGTCGACTGACATACGATAAAGAGCGTCAAACACCGGCAGTAGCCGCCCAGTGGTGTCGGATTCTACCGTGATTCCTAAACGCTCGGCTTTTCGGGTTGCGGTTCGCACTGCACCCGCGAAGCGCTTTTTCCAAACGTGCTCGAATCCACCGGAAAGATCCAGCACGTGCGTCGTCCGAGATTCCCTGATAACATCCGGGGGAACAATCGATTCCCATAACTGGGCGTCAGCGATCCGAGGCACAGGGACGCTGGTCCTCAGTCCGTTGTAGGCTTGCAAGTCCTTAACAATGTGGACGACGTCGCTGGAAGTAATGTGACCCTCAGTGGCGAGCAAACCGCAGAATCCCCAAGGCCCAGGCCAGGAGGATTGGGCTTTTAGTTGCACCGGGAGCCTACGACCTCGCACAAGTGGCAAAACGATAAGACGCCCGTCAGACGATTCGTATGACCGAGTAACGTCCTCAAGGCCTTCGGAACGGCAGATGCAGTCGCACCAGATCGGTGTCTGCAGAATATTTACATTCGCATCCGTGCGTACGACGGCATCCCATCTTTCCCTGCTTTCAGCTCCTATCGCAACAAGTCGAATATTTCCGGTCAGCTCACTAGCCACCATCGGCTCCTCCTCGGCTGGACCCTACCGCCCCCTCGGAAATTCTCAGGCAGCTGGGCTCGGCGGGTTGGCATCCAAGCTAGGATTCTTGGCGGTCCTGGGAGTTTCGTGGACTGCCGGTGTATGAGCGGAAGGTGAGCCGAATGCTGGCTCCCGGACGGGGGCTGACTGCAGCGGCTACGGTCCCGGCCGTGACGCGCAGCCACCGCGCCGGCCAGTGCAAGACCGATGCCGTAGCGCCGACGGTCGTCGGGCAGGCCCTGGTCGGCCAGGGCGGAGGCGAACGCTCGAACAGTCGCGGACCGCGTACCGCTCCGCAAGCCCTCAATCTCAGATTCAGACTCAGGGCTAATGTTCGCGCTATGAGCGAAGGCGGCTCGGCGCGCTCGCGCCGTCACCGTGGCGAGGTGAGCTTCGACGCCTTAGAAGGGCAGGTCGACGGCGAGCGCCGCGCATTCGTTGAGGGCTATGTCCCGTCCGAAAGCGAGGAGGCCCGCTCTGAGGCGCTGGCCGGCGGGTCCGCCGATGTAGCGGGTGTGTCCGCCACCGCGGGCCGCACGATCACGGTGGCCGCCTGGACGCTGATCAGCCGGATCACGGGGCTGCTGCGGGTGGTCGTTATCGGCGCCGTCCTGGGCCCGACCTTCTTCGCCAATGCGTTCCTGTCCGCGAATACCGTGCCGAACCTGCTCTTCGCGGCGATGGCCGGGCCGGTCCTGGCGCTGGTGCTCGTACCGGCACTCAGCCGTGCGCTCACCGAGCGCGGCGTAGCCGATTCCAGTCGGCTACTCGGCAGGATCACGGGTTATCTGCTGTTCTGGGCGTCGATCCTGGCCGGCGCCATCGCGGTGGCGTCCCCGCTGGTAGCGCTGGCGGTCACCGCAGGCATTCCGGACGATGCCACTCGCTGGCGGGCATGGCAGCTGACCATCCTGATCGTGCTATTCGTGGCACCGCAGGTGCTCTGCTACACCGTGGCCTCGATCGGGGCCGCCGTGCAACAAACCAAGGGTCGGTTCGGGTTGGCCTCTGCGGCACCCGCGGTGGAGAACCTGGGCATGATCACCGTGATGGGCGTGGTCGCGCTGTGGTACCGGCCCGGGGTGGACGTACCGGACGTCTCAGTGGGCATGGTGCTCGTGCTCGGCGTGGGTTCCACGCTGTCCGTGGCGGCCCACGCGGCCGTTCAGCTCTACGGGGCTTACCGGATCGGGCTGCCGATTCGACCGCGAGGCGGCTGGTCGACCGAGTCGGACGCCCGCGAGGTCAGCCAGCGGCTGCGCCACTCGGTGGCCGTAGCGGCCTTCCCGGTGTCCTCCATGTTCGCGATGCTGGCCGTCGCGGCGACGGTGCCCGGCGGAGTTTTCGTGTTCCAGGCCGCCCTGTCGGTGTACACCGTGATCGGCGCGCTCGGCGCCAGAGCGGTTACCGTGGCCGCGTTGCCCGCGATGAGCGCGGCGGCCAGGGATGGCGTAGCCGGGCGGGTGGGCGCGGCCTGGCGGCAAGCGCTGAACTACAGCGTGATGGCCAGCCTGCCCGCCCTGTGCCTGCTGCTCGCCTTCGCCGGCCCGGTGGCGTCCACCCTGGCCAACGGCGAGCTGCACGACCCGAGAATTGTGAGCTGGCTGACCGCCTGCCTCACGGTGCTCGCTGTCTCGCAGTTCGCCAACGCGGGCTACGAGGTGGCCCGACAGACACTGTTCGCTCGATTGGACACTAGCGGGCCACGCCGCGCCAGCGCCGCGATGATGGCAGTCCGCATCGTAGTCGCGCTCAGTGCGCTGCTGTTGCTGGCGGACGGCGACCGGCTCGTCGGGCTGTGCTGTGCTGTGCTGCTCGGTGATGTGACAGCAGCCGTGCTCGCTCTGTCCATGGTGCGCGCCGCGATCCGCCCGGAGCGGATGGTCGACCCGCGCAGGCTGGCCGTCATTGGGGCGTCCACCGTGGCGATGCTGCCGGCGTCCGCGCTCGGCTCATGGCTGGTCGGGCACATGGTGCGGGCTCGAGTGCCGCAGGCGATGACGGGCCTACTCATGGGTTCGGTGGCGCTGGTCTGCTTCGGCCTGGTGTTCGCGGTGCTCACCGACAAGTTGCCGACGCTCATCGCCAGTGTGCGGTCCCGGCTACCGGGTTGACGCCGGGACCGCGCGCGTCCTCGCAGCGCACGCAACCGCGCGGTCCACAGCCGCGCCGACATCGAGACCGCTTGCGGTGTGGCTTTGTCAAACGTTATATCCAAGCCGCATCAGGGGCACCTTCGTGGCGCCGGCGCCAAGCTCTTCTCGTAAATCTTACTTCGTTGCGTCGCCGCGCGTCACCGGCACTGTAGGAGGTGCGCCCGGAGAGACTCGAACTCCCAACCTTCCTCGGTGCCGCTGCCCGTTCCGCTACGAGAGGCTGGTCTAATGCAAATCGTCCGAGGCGGTAGCCGGTCGCAAGCTGCGCATGAGCGCTGCACGGCATCGAACGCCGTCGTCGCGGCGCGATACGCTCGCGACATAGTCCAGCGAAGGAGGCGTCCCCGTGGCATCCGAGCACGAACTACCGCTGGAGGCGTACCACCGAGCGGGACTTGCGATCCTCAACGGCAACCCGGAGGGCTACAAGCCGCTTTACTCGCGCCGCGATGACGTGACCTTGGCCAATCCGTTCGGTCCGCCGGTTCGCGGCTGGAGTCAGGTCTCCGCCACGTTGGACCGCGCCGCCGAGAACTACCGGGATGGTGAAGTCGTCGGATTCGAAAACGTTTCCACCGTCATCGGCACTGACCTCGCCTACACCGTCGAAGTCGAGAGCTACCGAGGCCGCGTGGGCGGAGCGCAGAAGATGTCTCCGGTCGCGGTTCGGGTCACCACCGCCTTTCGACGCGAGGACGGCATCTGGAAGGTCGTGCACAGGCACGCCGACCCGATCACCGCGCCGCGTCCACCGGAGTCCGTGATCCAGACATAGCACCATGAGCTGCGTGCCCTGCACGCTGCGGTCGCGGCACGTCGCCGGATCTACCTGCCACGCTTGCGGCCGCCAAGCAGCGGGACTCGCCAGGGACGGCGGTTTGACCGTCCCGCGTGCGCTGCCGCTTTCCGCTTTCCAACGTTCCGGCAGTCACGTGCCAGGGGGACCGCCGGCCACCGGTGAGCGACCCTCTGCTGGGGCACGGCGATCGGTATCCAAGACGTCGGTGGGCTGACGCTGGGAGTCGGCATGGCGGAGTCTGGCGATCGCAACGCGTTAGCCCAGGCTGCCGCTAGCAGCCGCCAACAGCGCATAGTCATGCGGGGTGAGTCTCAGGGTGCAACGTCCTCTTCTAATGAGTCCCGAACGATCTGATCTTGATCATGGATGCCTTGTCAAGACTCGGGACGGTTGAGCCCTCGCCACAGACGGGCGGCGTGTCCGGGATCGGATCGTTTCCCAACCTCGGCGCCGTGGTGACGCCTGGTCCTCTTCCGGGAAGCGAATCCCTTTCGGCAGACGGGCGCGGCGCGGTGCTGGGGTAGCGGCCCGACGCGCTGCGACCCGCCGGTCTTGCACGAGGCATCGCCGGTGCGGCGTGTCCGGGCCGCTGCCACAACGTGCTGACGCAGGGTTGTCGATCGTGGTTCGAGCTCGCCCCCACGGCACACACCCTCGCTATTCGGGAGCCACTGAGCTCTGACGCGAAGACCGGGACCGTGCGGGTTGCCGGGATCGCGAACGGCTCAATCGGAGGGAAGGCCATCGAGTTTCGTCATTAGGGCGCCGCGTGTTCTCACCAGGGTCTCTGACCAGCAGGGACACACCCGACCGGATGGAGGACAAGGACTTGACGCTGTACTGCGGGATCGACTGGGCGGAAAAGCACCACGACGTCGCCCTGGTCGATGACGACGGTCAGTTGGTGGCCAGACGGCGCATCACGGAGACGGTCGAGGGGTTCGCGGAGCTGACCACGATGCTGGCCGAGGCCGGCGACAACGCCGAGGACCCGATCCCGGTGGCGATCGAGACCCCGCGCGGGCTGCTGGTCGCGGCGTTACGCGCCACCGGCCGGCGGGTCTACCCGATAAACCCGATGGCGGTGGCCCGCTACCGGGAGCGGCATTCAATGTCACGCAAGAAATCCGACCACGCCGACGCAATGATCCTGGCCAACATCCTGCGCACCGACATCCACGCGCACCGGCCGCTGCCGTCCGACACGGAGTTGACCCGCGCGGTCGCCGTGCTCGCCCGCGCCCACCAGGACGCGACCTGGCGACGCTCCCGGGCCGGCAACGAGCTGCGCTCCCTGCTGCGCGAGTTCCACCCCGGCTTCCTGGCCGCCTTCACCGGCGGCAACGCCACCAACCTGGCCAGCCCAGACGCCCGCGCAGTGCTGGCCATCGCACCAACCCCGGCGGCCGCGGCCAAGTTGACCAAGGCCCGCGTCGCCGCCGCGCTGCGCCGCGGCGGCCGCCAACGCGGAGCCGACCAGCTCGCCACCAAGCTGCACCAGGCCCTGCGCCAGCCGCAGCTGCGCCAGGATCCGATGGTCGAAGAAGCGATGGGCGTCCAGGCCCTGCGACTGTTGGCCACCCTCAACACCGAGTGCGACAGCGTCGACCAGCTCGGCCAGGCCACAGCCAACGCATTCGCCAAGCACCCTGACTATCAGATCATCACCAGCTTCACCGGCCTCGGTGACACGACCGGGGCCCGCGTGCTAGCCGAGATTGGCGACGACCGCGCCCGCTTCGACGACGCCCGATCGCTCAAGGCCTACGCCGGCTCCGCCCCCGTC
>JBHEMR010000034.1:0-7695 GCA_046262495.1 Pseudonocardiaceae bacterium
GACTCCAACCCGCGAGCGGCCCTTCGCCACGGTCAGCTCACTGTTGGCCGGGTGAAAGACATCAACAAGCCGGGCGGGGCGGCCGGTGTCCACACCGAACGGCACGACGTCATCGACCTCGACCTCGAGTGCGTCACCGGCACTCAGCTTATGCTTCCCGTTGCTCTGAGTGACCTCGATGCGCATTCGTTCGACGCCGAGCATCTCGCCCACCAGTGGGGCGAGTGCTTCCATCGGGCCGCCCAACTCGCCGCCGAACACCGCGCCCAGTTTCTGGAGCTGCTCGTCGGAGGCCCCCTCGTCCACCACGAGCGCGAGCTTCCAGTTGCCGTCGGTCATCACTTGAGGGGCGTCTACCACCACCACGACCGTCCGGTCGCTCACGTCCACGTCGTCGACCTCACCGGTGTCCACGTGGAAGATGAGCACCGCGTTGCAGCGCTCCGTGTCGGCGCCGGCATCAAAAGTGACTGTGCACGGGCAGGGCATATCGCAGGAACAGTTTTCGAAGTAGCGACCGCGAATGGACCAGGCCATGGGGCGGCCCCCTCTCAACCGGGACGACCAGAAGTCTCGTCCTGCTGATGAAGCACGGTCAAGCCACCGGCCGGCCCAACTGCCCGGCCCAGCCGAGGAACCGAGCCGCACGTTTCTTTCTGTTCTGTGCGTCGAAGAAGGCCCATCGCGCTCGACCGCGGTAGTGAGGCGCACGGAGTGGCGGTGTCCACCGATTATTCAGCCCGCATGCTCAACTGCAGGCCGTGATCTGGCTCCGGTTCGACAGGTCGAGACTGGTGTGGATGTGCTGCGCGTGGTTCTACGCGGTCCGCTCGGAGAGGTACAGCCGAACGGTGATCTCCCGGGTTCACCCTTGTGCCCGCGCCGTGGACATGGATCAAGGCGCCAAGCGCGGCCAGCGCCACCGTCATGTCCCAGGGACGGGTGGGCATGCAGTGCCCGGAGGTACCGAGAACGGCGTGATCGCGGCTGTGCCCGTCGATCATTAGCGCGCGTTCGCTGCGCGCGAGGCCTTGAGCAAGACTGGCACGGCCGGTGGGTATGCCGCGCCTCCGATCCCGCCCGATCGCAGGATCGAGGCGTCTGGCGATCAGTCCGGCAGGCCGAGTGCGGTCTCCTTGCTCACCTCGAAGTACTCGTTCTCACACCCGCAGGCGCAGCTGCGGATGAGTTGAACTACTTCGGGCAGGCGGTGAGCCGCTGCGCCCGGTTGCGTGCCGTTGCGCACGGCGGGCAGGTGGTGCCGTCCAACGGCGCGCCGCCCGGAAGTCCGGACTCTCCCGTGTGAACCTGCGACCAGCAAACACACGTCGTGCCACGATCAGGGCGACCGTGATGCCGGAGCGAGGGAGCCGATGCTGGAGCTTGTGCGGAAAGGACTGCACCAGCCGTCCTCAAAGCGATGCACTCTCGAATACAAGCACTCCGAGAGCCAGCTCATCGAGGCTTCGGGGCTGCTTCCGTTGGCGTCGGTCTTCGTCCTTTTCCTCGCGTGCCTGACCTCATCCTGCTCCATTGGCGCGGGCGGCAGGACACCGGCAGCTCTACGCGGTATACCCATCACGACCTCGCAAGTGGTACTTGTCAATGCTCCCGATGCGAGCAGTACGACGGCGGTGGTCGAGACCTGGCAGCGGGCCGGGAACGGGTGGAGGCCCATCCTCGCGCCGGTTCCGGCGCACATCGGCGCGAACGGAATCGGCCGGACGAGCGAATCGACCTCGCGAACCCCGGCTGGCCTTTTCAGCCTTACCCAGACCTTCGGTCGAGCTGCCAACCCCGGCACGCGGCAACCGTGGTTCGACGCCACCACCAACGACTGGTGGGTATCCGACGTCCAGTCGCCCGCCTACAACACCCACCAGATGTGTTCCCCGGGTAAGTGCCCCTTTAATGAAGCGGCAGGTGAAGACCTCGGCCAGGCCGGTGCCGTCTACGACTACGCGGTGGTAATCGACTACAACCGCTGGCCAGTCCACCCGGGTGCTGGCTCGGCGTTCTTCCTCCACGTCACCAACGGCCGCCCTACCGCGGGATGTGTCGCGACTGACCGGGCTGCAGTGATCGCAATCCTGCGATGGCTCGATCCGGGCCAGCATCCGCTGATCTCCCTCGGAGTGCGCTAACGCACCAACGCTGTCCAGCACGGTGATCCATCGCCGCACAACTTTCCTCCGATCCGCCAGACGACAACTGGCTGAGGCGTTCACAGCTCTCCAGCGGTGATGGGGCTCAGCCAGGCACGCGCAGCAGGTAGTCGCCGGTGGCGTCGTCCCACTCCATGGCGATCAGGTCACGCGCGCGGGCCGCCTTGGCAAAGGACAGGAAGCTGTTGAAGCCGTAGCGCTTCTCACTGAAGTTGGGTAGACGCTTGCGCAGCTGGTTTTTCAGCCCGCTGAGTTGGGGCGGCGCGTCCGACGCTGACAGCTCCCGGACAACGTCTACGAGCAACCGGAACGCGTCGTCGTCAGCCGAGTCGTCCTCAGGAAACGTCACCTCGGGATCGCCCTGCGCCGATCCCTGGCGCAGCTCCACGACCCGCTGGCTCTCAAGGTGGCGCAGCAGCTCGCCGAACCCCCGGAATCCCTGCTCGGCCTCGTCGAAAGTGGGATCCTTGCGCAGGATCGCCCGCTTGAGCATCGACGCGAGCACAGGTCCGCTGGCATGGCGCTGCAGGCCAGAGAGCGTGCGCGCGACGAGCAGGCCGACGTCGCGCTCTCCGGCCGCCGCCACCGCCTCGTCGACCGGGACGTCGGCGACCACCTGCTCTGGTCCACCGGCGTCCACACTCGCGGCGCCACCCGAGGGCGTCTGGATCGCGACCAGCGGCGGCGGCATCGCGCCTGGGTGGCGTCCGCGTGCTCTGCCTCGCCTCGGCTCTTGGGACAGCTCGACGCCGGGCAGGCGGTCGTAGAACAAAAATTCGTCGCAGGCGGGCGGCAGCAGGGCTGACGTCGAGGATTGCACGCCGATGCCGATGACGCGCTTGTCGAGCTCGCGCAGCTTGTGCACAAGCGGCGTGAAATCGGAGTCACCCGTACCGATGGCGAACGTCGTGATGAAGCCGCGCTCATATGCGAGCTCGATGGCATCGACTGCCATCTTGATGTCAGCTGCGTTCTTCCGAGAGCCCCCGATGCGCTGGGGGATTTCGATGAGCTCGACCTGCGCCCGGGCGAGCAGCCGGCGGTCGGCGTCGAAGTACGACCAGTCGGCGTAGGCCCGGCGCACCACCACGCGCCCTCGCTCAGCGAGCGCGTCGGCCACCGGACCGAAGTCGAAGGGCGACACTCCCAGCCCGTCGCGCGCACCGATCGCGAGATTCTCGTAGTCGAGGAATAGGGCGATGCGTTCGTCGTCGTTGGCCACTGCACGCGCTCCCAGAGCTAGTCCGGCCCAGCAGCGTACGGCCCGAAGTGCCCGCAACCGTGCCCGGGCGAACAAACGACCCCGCCGGCTAGGTACGGGCGGGGCCGTATGTCGGCGTCGCGGCGCTACTAGAGAAGTCGGCCGCCGTGCGGACTGAGGAAGCAATCCGGCGTTAGGTCAATGTTACCGGGTTGGCAGGTTGGTTGGTCTGAGCCGGTACCGCCGGTCGGACGTCCCGTATCAGCAGAGGCCACGCCGGCCCCAGCGAGAATAACTCCGCCGACCACAGCGGTGGTCGCCAGAGATCGAATGATGACTCGTAGCATGGTGTCCCCCAAGTTGAGTTGGCGATGAACCGTGGCCGCGAGCACCACCTACCGCGGCAGCCCTCGTGCCACTGTCCCGGGCCGTTTGATCCTGCGGTTCACCCCACCGCAGCAAACGGCCTCCATCCATGTATCGGATGCGGGCGTTCGCTGTTACCTGGGCGGTGCACACCTCGGCACGAGAGTGCCGAACCCGCAGAACCGGAAGGTCTGCAGCAGTGAGGTCACGAGCATGGCGGTGCGAGCCCGAACGGCGCGTGCAGCAGCATGCGAACGCGCACCGTGTTAGCCAACGGCTCAGTACCCCGGCGAGTAGTCGTCCGGGACCACCGGTGGCGACTCTACGAGTACCGAGCGGCGTCGCCGGTAGAAAACCAGGCTCAGCAACAATCCCAGCGCGCCCACTAGGGCGAGGATCCAGCCCACTAGCTGCAGGTCGATGCCGGACACGCTGACATGGACGGCTAGCGCCAGGACGAGCCCAACAGCGATGAGAAAGATGCTTCCGCCGAAGCGCATAAGTTCCTCCCGTATGCCTGCCGGCGGCGCCGGCGCTCTTGAGCGCGGTACATAACAGCAGATCGCCACCCCATACATCGGGTTCCGGTTCTGACTCGTTACCTCGGCGCAAGAGTCTCACTGGACCACTTGATCCAGTACGAGCAGATGACGTCCGGCTTGAGTGGTACGAACGCCAAGCTACCGCTCTGGTCTATTCGCTCGCCGGTGCCGTGATCGCCGCCCGCAAAGGCTTCACCACGAAGCCGCCGTTGCCTGCCGGCAGTCGCACCTCATCGTCCGGTCCCAGGAATGTGGTCGGCACCACCGGCACACCGGCGGCGGCTAGCTCCCGCAGATACGTCTTGTCGATATTTCCATGCGAGCACGTCCGGGCGTTGCGCAACCGGGTCCGCCTGGCGGCCGCTGTGCCCCAGGCAAGGAACTCGTCGCGGCGCAGGGTGTAGTCCCAGGTCGACCGCACCACCGCCGGGTCGAATGCGCTCCACTCGCCGACGGGGTCGTCCCATGCCACAATCTCGACGTCCGCTCCCGCCGCAGATAGTGCAGCAATTAGTAAAGGCTCGTCCTCATCGGTACCAACGGCCGTACGGGCGGTCACGATCGCGATACGCATGCACTGATAATGCTTGACTACAAGCCAGGGAGACGTATCTCAGTCCTTCAGAAGCTGCACACGGGGAACGTCACCACAGCCAGTTGCCGCAACACCGGCGATCTTGCGAATCGCCGGTCGCACGGCTCACTCAACGCCCGGAGCATTGGGCGCTCGCGCGCCACCCTAGACGCACCGACGGGACTAGGCGGTCAGGGCATTGGCCTCACGCCATTGTCGCTGGTCAGACGGCTTTCATAGAGCTCCCAGGCACGCCGGTGCGCCTCGTTGACGCGGCGCTGCGCGTCTTCATACACCAGCTGCTCCTGCTCCGGCGTAGCGTGACCTGCCGCGACCGCCAACTCCGCGGCTAGCAACCGGTCATCCTCATCGCAGTGATCGTGATCGTTCCAAGGGCCCGCATCCTCACGATGCCGACGCTGGTAATAGGGATTATCCGCCGACAAACCGCCACTGAACCGACCGTAGGCGCCAAGAAACAGCAGGAGCATCCCGGCGATGATGCTGAACACCACGTTCGACAGCCGGAACGCCAGCAGGTTGAACTTGGTGTCCAGCACGGCGAGGTTCAGGATGCCGGAGAGCAGGAACAGTAGTCCCACGACCACCGTAATCGTCGAGGAAACCCGACCACCGCGCAACGCGGCACCGATGAGAACCGCGCCGACGACGACCGAGATCGTCGCCAGCAAGCCGTTCGAGGCCAGCCCGAGCACGACTTTGCCGTGAACAGCGAGGAACTTCAGCCGGTCGACGAAACCCAGGATACCGAATAAGCACAACCCGGCGCCTAGCACCGCCGCTCCGATACGGTGCACGAGGTCCAGCCGACTCCCAGGCGGGGAGTGTAACATTCATCACATCGTACTCGGATCTTTTGCTTTTGATAGTCGCGATGTGGGACTTCGGACCGGGCAAACGGTGGACGCCTCGCCACTAGTGCATGACGATTCATGTCACGTTCGGTAACAATAGTAAACGGGTTTTTGATCTCTGCTGCGGTGACACCCACGCCAGCTTTTCGGCCAAAGTTGCCATCTACGCCCACGTCGATATGTGCACCACAGCTTCGTGTCGAACTCGACGCAGGCAGAGCTGTCAGTGAGCGAAGCCTCACTGTCGGGATTTGCCAGGAAGTACTCAACGACAGCCCGCCGCTCCGGGTCAGGTGTCCCGGGAACGAGCGCCGCGCTCGACGTCGAGCGGCCCGTCGGACTCTCGGATTTGACTGCCGTTGTCCGTAGCGTCGGTGGCCGCATGAGGTCGGGCGCGGTTGCGCCCGTTCGCAACCGCGCCGTCCGCGACCGCACCGTTAGCCGGTGCACCGTTGGCACCTGAACCGCCCTTGGCGGGTGCCGTGGTGGCCTGCTGGCGCGGGATGAGGGTGGCCGGGGTCGCGGGAGCGGGCCCGGATCGCAGCAGCAGCGCCCCCAGCGCCCCTAGGGCGCTGAGTCCGGCGGCGATCAGGAACAGATCATCCAGCCCTGCGACGAACACCTGCAGCTGGGTCTGCTGGTAGAGGGCATACGCACCGACCCAATGAGGGACAGCCGGGCCGCCCAGGTGCGGGGTGGCCATGTCGGCGGGCAATAGGGCTGCCCGCCCGGCCAACTGCCGAGCCTGTTGGGTGGTCAGGATGGCGGTGAGCACCGCGATACCCAGCGCGCCTGCGGTTCGTTGCGCGACGTTGTTGAACGCGCTCGCGGCGTTGACCTGGTCTGGGGGGATGACCGCGATGCCGCCAGCCATGATCGGCATCATTGCCAGACCCAAGCCGACGGCCCGCAGCATCATCCACAACACGAGCTGCTCACGGGAAGTGTCGACAGTTAAGTTGTGCATCAGGTAGGTAGCGGCGGCCACGATCGTCAGCCCGATGACCGCCGGCCAGCGGGGCCCGATGCGGTCATAGACCCGCCCGGCGATCGGCATCAGCACCCCCATCACCACGGCCTGGGGCAGCAGCGTGAGTCCGGCGTCGAATGCCCCCAGGCCCTGAACCTCCTGCAGGAACAACGGGATGTAGAACAGCACCCCGAACAGTCCGATCATCAACACCGCGATCAACAGCAGCGAGTTGGTGAATGGCCAGTAACGGAACACCCGGATATCCAGCAGCGGCTCGGCGACCTCCAACTCGATCACCACGAACAACGCTAGGCTCAGCACGCTGGCGGTGAGCAGAATCAAGACCCGGTAGGAATACCATCCCCAGGACGCACCTTCCGACAACGCCAGCAGGAGCGAAAATAAGCCGCTCGCCACCGTCACAAAGCCCAGCACGTCGAAACGGCGCCCCGCCACCCTGGAGAATCGCGGCAACACCAACGCCGCGGCCACCGCGCCCAGGATCCCGATCGGCACGTTGATATAGAAGATCAGTCGCCAGTTGATGTACTCGACCAGATATCCCCCGACTGTCGGCCCGATCGCCGGGGCGACCACGACGCCCAGGCCGTACAAACCCATCGCGGCACCGATCTTGTCCCGCGGCACGATCCGGTACAAGATCGACAGCGCCATCACCGGCAGGATTCCGCCCGGGATCGCCTGCACGATCCGGAAGACCACCAGGCTGTTGAGGTCCCAGGCCAGCCCGCACAACGCCGACCCACCGGCGAACGCCAGCATCGCCACGGTGTACATCCGGCTCAACCCGAAGCGATCCCCCAACCACGCACTGGCCGGTACCACCACGCCCAGCGCCAACGTGTAACCCGTGACGACCCACTGCACGTCGTCGGTGGTCGCGCCGAACTCGTTCTGAATGGTCAGGATGGCCACATTGACGATGCTGGTGTCCAGAATCGACATGAACGACCCGACGATCAGCACCAGCAGCGGCAG
>JBHEMR010000035.1:0-6892 GCA_046262495.1 Pseudonocardiaceae bacterium
CCGGTATTGTCGGTGCCGTGTTCTAGAATGGGTACATGTCGACGGCGGTGGTGTGGCAAGGCAGTGATGCCGAGTTGCTTGCCGAGCTGGCCGCGTTGGAAACCCGGTTGCATTCGACATGGGCGGAGATGCTGTCAGTGATAGCCGAGGTCGATTCTCGGGCCACCGCTGTTACTGTCGGGTATCGCACAACGGTGGATGTGGTGCGCGCGGTCGGGCGGGTGTCGCGGGGCGAGGCCCGAGCTCGAGTCGCGGCTGCTGCTGATGTGCTACCCGGGCGCGGGTTGGGTGGGGCGCCGGTGGAACCGCGGTTGCCGGCGACCGCGGCGGCGGTGGCCGAGCGCGCGATCGGCGCCGCGGACGTCACGGTGATCCGCTCAGTGCTAGCCCGCATCCCGGCTCACGTGGATGACCAACAGCGCGCTGAGGTGAAAGCGGAGTTGGCTAAGCACGCCCGCATCCTGGATGCCGCGCAATTATCACTGTTGGGTGCGCGGATCCTCGGCTACCTGAATCAGGACGGCCCGCGCCCGAAGGACTATCCCGAGACCCGTCGGCGGTTGACCTTCACCGATCGCGACGGCGGATATGAGCTGGGCGGATGGCTCGACCGGGAGGCTGCGGAGATCGTCCGCTGCGCATTGAGCCCGCTGGCCGCGCCCGCCCGATCACCGACACCGAAGTCGATCTGCGGACCGGGGCGCAGCGCGACGATAATGCCGTGGTCGAACTCGCCCGCCGTGCGCTGGACGCTGGTGACTTGCCCACGGAGGGTGGGGAACGCCCGCAGGTCGTGGTGACGGTGAGCCTGGCGGTGTTGCAGGGCCGGATCGGATCGGCGTCACTGGCCCTGAGTGGCCCGATCAACGCCGACGTCGCCCGGCGGATCGCCTGTGACGCGCGGGTGATCCCGGTGGTGCTCGGTGCTCGGGGTGAACCGTTGGATGTGGGGCGGGCCAGCTACACGGTGCCGACCGCAATCCGCCGCGCGGTACTCCTCCGAGACGGCGGATGCGCTTTCCCTGGCTGTTCTATACCAGCCCGCTGGTGCGACATTCACCGCGCGATTCATTGGGCCGATCACGGCCCCACCAGTGTCGGGAACTGCGTGGCGCTGTGCGGCCGCCACCACCGCCTGGTTCACCATTCCCATTGGCGCATCGACATGACCAGCGGCATACCGGAATTCCACCCACCACCCTGGCTCGGCGGACCGCCCCGCCGCAAACCCACTCCACACCACGCCCGAGCTCATCCGAATCCGGGAATAACGCGGTCACGGCGCCTACGCTGGACTTGCCAGTCACGGGGACGCGTAGTCGTTCGTGACAATCATGATCAGGCCAGGAGAGGCGTTTTCGATGCCCGCGAACCGAGGCTCGACACGTACTTTGAACTGGGCAGCGAGCGCCTCAGCCTCAGCACGCTGATCGGTGCCCTCCTGGTAGTAGACGGTGGTCGTCGGGATCGTTCCACGGGCGTAATTGCCGACCTCGACCACCGTCCAACCGGCAGCACTGAGATCACGCGCAGCTCGCGCAGCCAAGCCTCGGATTGTGCTGTTGTTGTAGACGCGCACCTCCCCGCGACTAGCGCCTATGGCACTAGCGCCGTTGTCGCCGGCGGGAGGGCCCTCGGCGGAGCTTGGCGGACCGGGCGGGGAGACTGCGGGTGCTTCGGTGGAGGGCGCTTCGGTGGAGGGTGCTTCTGTGGGGGGCGAGATCACCGGTGGTGGATAGGGAATGACAGAAGGCACCGTCGATGCGCTGACGGGAGCATGGGTGGGGGTAACCGTGGGTTTCCCGATGGCCGCCGTCCGCTCTCCACGGGTCAGCGCCAACACCAACCCGATCAGGGCGGCGATGACCGCGAGCCCGAACAGCGCCAATCCGGCGGTGCGCAGCCGTCTGCTATCTCCAGTACCTCCACTACCCGGCGTGCCCATGGCCTACTTCGGTCCGACGCCGAGCCGGCGAGCGGCCCGCGCGCGCTGGCGACCGGACCGCAGCCGACGCAGTCGCTTGACCAACATCGGGTCGACAGCAAGCGCCGCGGGGCGGTCGATCATGCTGTTGAGGGTCTGGTAATAGCGAGTGGCGGACATGTCGAACAGCTCACGGATGGCCTGCTCCTTGGTACCGGCGTATTTCCACCACTGACGCTCGAAGGCCAACATCTCGCACTCTTGGGCGCTCAGGCCCTCGGGCTGGTCGTCGATCAGGTGCATCGCCTGTGCGGCGTCCATCGCGCTCCTCGGTTCCCAACCGTGCGAATCACAGTGGTGTGATTCTGGCCAGCATTGAACCATGCGGGGGCCGGGACGGACCGGGGGCACCCCGACACGTGCCCAGGATGCCGGGTGGCGTCCGTCAACGATTACTGTTCCCCATCATGGCTGTATGTCCGATCCGGATCGTCGGCGACCCGGTGCTGCACAACCCCACTAGGCTCGTCACGAACTTCGGCGCGGAGCTACACGCGCTGGTTGACGACATGTTCGACACGATGGCAGCCGCCCAGGGTGTCGGGCTCGCCGCCAATCAGATCGGCGTGGACCTGCGTCTGTTCGTCTACGACTGCGCGGATGAGCAGGGCGGACGCCAGCGGGGTGTGGTGGTCAACGGGGTCCTGGAGACCAGCGAGCGTCCCGAGACCATGCCCGACCCCGACGATGACTGGGAAGGTTGCCTATCGGTACCGGGTGAGTCCTTCCCCACCGGGCGGGCCGCCTGGGCGCAGGTCACCGGCGTCGACGCCGACGGCGCGCCGGTCACCGTGGAGGGCACCGGCCTGCTGGCGCGATGCCTGCAGCACGAGACCGATCACCTCGACGGGATGCTGTACCTCAACCGGTTGGTCGGCCGGTACGCCCGCGAGGCGAAGAAAATGCTCAAGGCCCAAGGTTGGGGCGTGCCTGGGCTGAGCTGGAACCCTGCCGCAGCCGGCCCCGAAGGCTGAGCACGCGCGGCGCCCGGCGGAGGGCGTCAGACAGCTATCCGGCTCCGAATGACGGTTTCAGGCCGTAAAGCTAGCGGAACAGAAGGTGGTGTGGTGACGTTGCCTTCGTAACGGTGTAATCGTTGAAGGCGGTGGTCGGGGTGGATCCCTTGGACTCCTACTCGCGGACGGTCAGCTCGGTGGCGGCGGCGGTCACCCCGCACGTCGCGAGCCTGCGGGTCGGGTCGGGCGTCGGGTCGGGTGTCGTGTTCGCTGACGATGGACTGCTTCTAACCAACGCGCACGTCGTCGGCGCCGCCCGCGATGGTGTCGCGGCGTTCACCAACGGCACCGAGCGCCGCTTCGACGTAGTCGGCGTCGACCCGTTGTCCGATCTCGCGGTGCTCCGGACCCGCGGCGCTACGCCGGCCGCAGCCGTCCTAGGCGACGCCGACGGTCTGGTCGTCGGACAGTTGGTGATCGCCGTTGGCAATCCCCTCGGCCTCGCCGGATCGGTAACCGCCGGAGTGATCAGTGGGCTGGGCCGGTCGCTGCCGGTGCGTTCGGGCCGCGCCGTGCGGGTGATCGAGGACGTGATCCAGACCGACGCCGCGCTCAACCCCGGCAACTCCGGTGGCGCGCTGGCCGATGCCAGCGCCAAAGTGGTCGGCATCAACACCGCCGTCGCTGGTGTCGGGCTCGGGATGGCAGTGCCGATCAACACGACCACCCGCCGGATCATCGGCGCGCTGCTGGCCGACGGCCGGGTGCGCCGCGGTTACCTCGGGCTCGTCGGGACGCCCGCCCCGCTGCCTGGACCGGTCGCCCAACGCACCGGCCAGACGTCGGGACTGCGTCTCGTGGAGGTCATTCCGGGAAGTCCCGCCGACCGGGCCGGACTGCACACCGGGGATATCGTGCTCAGCGCCGGGCGCAAGCCCGTCACCGACGCCCAGGGTATCCAGCGCCAGTTGTTCTCCGAAGCCATCGGCACCACCCTGCCGATCACTGTCCTGCGCAACGGCGCGATGGTCGATGTGATCACGGTGCCCACCGAGCTGGTAGCGAGTTAGTCAGGCCCGGGACACGCCGTAACGAATCGTGGCCCGCGATAACGGTGGGTGTGCGACTATCGCTCGCAGTGTCCAGGAGCGGGAGCTAGCTATGACGACGTCGCTGGAACGCGGACGGTACGACTGGCCGTGGCGGGGCGGTCCTGGATTCGTCACCCCGGATGGCTCCCGGATTTTCCTGCGCGGCCGTGCGCTGGACGTGTCTAGGCCGTGGTCGTGCGGGTTCATCGCTTTGGTCCGGGGGGTCCGCCGATCGTTCACTGTCGCCGAGGCCGGCGCTTTCGACTGGCACGCCACGTTCACCACGATCCCCGATCAGCTGCTCCGCCAGCCCTACAACGCCGGTGAGCTGGTCATCGGCATTCGAAACAAGGCCGACGATTATCGGGCAGCCTGGCGTGGACCGTGGTTCGAACTGCACACTCGAGGCAGCGGTTCCGCGGACGGGATCAGCACGATTTTCGACGCCTTCCGGCTGACGGACACGCCGCTGGGATTACTGGCTGCGCCACGCAGCGCTAGACAGGCCCAGCTGGAACCGGTGCGAGTGGCCAAGGGGATCCCCGGAATCGGCTATCTGACCATCGAACGCCCCGGCGCCAGCCAGCTCGTGGTCCCCGACTTCCGGGGCCATCTGACCCAGCATGGCGAGCTGTGGCGCGAGCCACTCGGGCCCGGCGCGCAGGGTCGGTCCCGGTCCGACGCCCTGATCCTGGCCACTCCTACAGCGATCACCCGCCTGGTTCCCGGACCAGCCGACACCGCGGATCCGAACGAAGCACTAGCCTTTCTTGACGACTTGAGCGTGATTTGGGAGCCCGCATGATTCTGCTGGGGGTGCCCGTGCTCGCAGGCGCATTCCTCCTCGTAGAGGCGGGTCTCGAGCACATCAGGGCACCTAAGATGTTGGCTCGCGCAGCTGGCACCGGGTTGGTGGCCGCGCGTGCCATCGCGACCGTCGAATTCGTCATCGGGGTGCCGTCGGTAGCCGCGGTGGTCTTCGGTACCGCCGGGTTGCGATGGGCGCTGGCCGCCCAGGCTGTGATGTACGTAGCCTTCGCCGCCCACCTGTCGTGGCGCCGCTACCGGCGCGACGAGTCGGACTGTGGCTGCAACCGGATGGGTACCCAGGTCGGTACCGGTGGGATCGCCCGGGCCGTCGTGCTGGCGGCCGCCACGTGTGCCGCGACCACCCTGTATCCGGCCGCCGCTCTGCCCGGCGGAGACATCGCGATCCTGCTGGTGGCCTGCGCTGCGGTGGTGGCCGTACTGCTGTACACGCTGCCGGCGGCGGTCGACGGACGCGCAGCGTGAGCACGCTCACCGCTGCACTCGTGCTGAGCTGGGGCTGCCTGGCGGTGCTGGCGCTGGCGATGGCCGGGATCTTGCGGCAGCTGCGAGAGCTACAGGCCGAGGTGGCCCAGCTCAGCGCGCCACCATGGCGCGCCGCAGCGGGCCGCCGGGTGGCGGAGTTGGCCGGCGCGGCTCCCCTGGTCCTGCTGGTACTCGACCCCGGGTGCAGCTTCTGCGACGCGGTGCACGAGCCGTTCACCCGGCTGGCCGGCGAGCATCCCGGTACCCGGTTCGAGGTGTTGTCACCGCGAACACGGTGGGCTGACACACCGAACATCCGGTCCCGGGTGGACCCGGACCTCGTCAGGGAACTCGACCTGCCATGGGCACCGGCGCTGCTGCACGTCGGCGCCGACGGCACGGTGCTGGCCGGACAGCCAGTGCAGTCCCCGGAGCTTCTCGACGAGCAGGTGACGACCCTGCTGAACACCGCCCCGCACCGGCAAGGAGCGTGATGATCCAAGCTGACATCCCCCGGGTCGACCAGCCCGGTTCCGACGCAGCGCCTCGCAGTGTGCAGTTTCTCGATGCGCCACCGACGGTGCGCCGTCGGGGGTTCCTCGCCGTCATCGGCACGGCCGGCATGACCTTGGGACTCACCGTGCTGGGCTGGATTCCGCTGGCCCGTCCGGCCAGAGCGGAGCAAGGTAGCGAGTATCTCGATTGCGGGCGCTACCGCCACCGTCCAGGCTCCCCGATCTGCTACGGCGCGCCCTACTCCGCTTCCTACTGCGGCTCCGACCGGTGGTTCAAGAGCGGCTGTTTCGGAAACTGGAAAGACGGACTCGACTGCTACCAACCGCGCACGATCTGCCGTGCTGGCGGCGAGGCCCGCAGCGGCTGGCGCTGGAAAGACGGCGATACCGTCTACCGCTGCGCGGACGGCGAGGTCCACTACAGCGGGGCGCCGAACTTGGAACAGCTGATCTGCAGCGCGACGCTGTCCGAGTAACCATCACACCGCAACGATGACCTCACAACCGATCAACACGCGTTTGCGGCGCGGCGCATTCGGTCCCGTACTGGTGACCGGTGTATTGGCGGTGCTGGCCGTAGCCGCTGTGGCACCACCAGCGCTGCGCGCAGGTTGGCTACTGGCCTGGCTGCTGCTGGGCCTGACCGCTGGCTACGCGCTGTCCGGCTCAGCATGAAGCACTAACTCGGCATATCTGCTGAGCTCGCCGGTCTGGCGGGATTCGTCACGGGCCTACTTCACCGTTGGGCTGCTCGCCGGGGGTCTGACGATCGGCACGCTGGTAGTGGCAGTGGGCAGCCTGGTGCGACCGGCAGTACCACCTGTTGTGCGAATAGGCATGGTCGTCGCGACGATGCTGTTCGTGCTAGCCGGCGAGTGCCGGTTGCATCGCGTGACGCTGCCGCACCGCCGAGCGCAGGTGCCCTCGACCGTGATCGGTACCGGTGGGCAAGCCGGGGCGCTGCAGTTCGGCTTCGAGATGGGCACCGGCGTGCGCACCCATATGCCGAGCAACCTCCCCTACCTGCCGCTGGTCACGGTGCTGCTGATGGGC
>JBHEMR010000036.1:0-13155 GCA_046262495.1 Pseudonocardiaceae bacterium
CCGGAACATAACAGCCATCTCCGGCACCGCCGGGGCGGTCTGTCGCAATCATCGTGTTCGTGGAACGCGCTGTTCGAGGGGATCGAGGTCGAAGGGCAAGTGTGGCTCGGCCTGGTACCAGTAGGCCACTGAGGAGTAATCGTCGCTGCGTTTGTTCGCGTGGCCGTGCTCGATGCTGACCCGGATGGAGCGTTCGAACGGCACGGGATCTTCGATGTGGAAGCGGTACAGGCTGATCTGCCCGCTCCAGTTGTCCCCGCCGGGCAGGGTGATGCCGTGATAGGGGGCGTGGTAGCTCTGGGTCGGGCACCACGCGGTGTTGAAATAGTCTTCCGTGCCGGTGCCGTGGAGGGTGGGTGGCCACGCCTCGCCGTCGATGAAGATCATGTCGTCGCCCTCGCCGTACCAGTTCCACTCGGTGGTGTCGCGAAGGTTGTGGATGTTGAGCACGCACCCGACGTAGTGGCCGTGGCCGGTCGCGTCCAGGATGGTGTAGTTGGCTTTACCGTCGAGATTTTCTCCGGTGAGCAGGAACTCGGCGTTGCTCTCCGATGCTTGCGCCATACCCGGGCAGGGATTGCTGCGCCGCCACTGCGCGTGAAAGCGCCCGATGCCGTCTTCTAGCTCGTCGAGTTCTTCGTAGTCGATGTAGTAGTAGAAAAAGACCTTCTCGTCGGTCAGCTCACTGGTGATCTCCAGTCGCGCGCCCGCGCTGAACGGCATGTGGAAAAAACAGTTGAAGCCCTTGCCGTCCTCGGGGCTCATCTGCAGCGGGGCGGAGACGAAGTTGGTACTACGACCATGCCCGACCCCGAAGAAATCACCCAGCGGGACGGCGATGCTGGGTTTCGTTTCGCCGTCCCAGTAGGCGCGGAGCACGAGCCGGCGCAGGTAGTCGGGTTCGCGCATCCACGGGTCGCGGACGCCCCGTTCATTGGCGACGGTCACCCAGATGTGGTTGATGCTGCCGGCGGCATCGATGTCCGCGAGGGTGGCGGTCTGGCCAGGCTCGACGGTGAGGCGGTCGTCGTTACCGCCGGTGCGGTCCCAGCTTGACGCCCGGCGCCGGCGGGTGCGGCGCAACCGCGGCAGGTCTCGCAGGCTTGAACCGTACGGACCGTAGTTGACGGTCATGTCGTACCGCCGGTGCGCTCGGCCAGCCGGCTCACGGTGCTGCCGCGAAACGCCGTTTCCAGTGATTCCAGGCTGCGCTCCTTGGTCTCGGGCACCATCCACCACACGACAGGGAAGAGCACGACGCCGACGGCGGCAAAGACGATGAAAGCGGTACCTATACCAGCGAATTCGACGAAGCGGGGGAAGGTCAGTGAAATGACGAAGGCGGCTAGCCAGTTGAACAGGGTAGCGATGGCCATCGCGGCGCCGCGGACGGCGAGAGGGAAGATCTCGGCCAGCATCACCCACAGCACCGGGCCCCAGGTCGCCGAAAAGGTGTTGGTGAACAGCACGAACGCCGCTGCCGCGATGATGAACAGGGCCGTGGAGTCGACCGGAAGGGCCAGCACCGCCGCGCCGACGGCGAACAGGCTGGCCGACATGCCCACCAGACCGGCCAGCAGGACGGGTTTGCGGCCGCGCAGGTCGACGACCTTGGACCGGACGACCAGCGCGATGGTCCCGATGTTCACCAGCCCGTTGAGAAAACCGAACAGCAACGCGGTGGTCTTTGATACTCCGAAGCCGGTGAGGATGGTCGGTGCGTAGTACACGATTGCGTTGATCCCGGTGACCTGCTGGAAGACGGCCAGCAGGGCGCCCAGCAGCAGCAGCCGCCGGACCCAGGGAGCGGTCAGTCGGGCCAGGGTGCCAGAGTCGTGCTGCTGACGCTCCAGTGCGGTGATCTCGGCGAACTCACGCTCAGCCTCCGCAGCGTCGCCGCGCAAGCCGACCAGGACCGCGCGGGCGTTCTCGTCCTGTCCCCGTCGCACCAGCGACCGGGGGGTGTCGGGCATACCGACCATTCCGATCATCAGCACGACTGCGGGGAACACGCCGATGAGCAACATCCATCGCCACGAACCGGCGAAGGCCAGCGCGTAGCCGAGGGCCGCGGCCAAAGCCGTCCCCACAATGATCATGTATTGGTTCAGGGAGGTAACCGCGCCGCGGTCTCGGGCAGGCGCCATCTCAGCCAGGTACAGCGGCACCATCACCGACGCGATACCGATGCCCAATCCGAGAATGAACCGGAACGCCACGAGCATGGCGACGGTCGCGGCGGCGCCCGCACCCAGGGCTCCGACGGTGAACACCACCCCAGCCGCGAGCAGGATCCGCTGCCGTCCCAGACGATCGGCCGCCGGACCGCTGCCCAGCGCACCCAGCATCGCCCCGAACACAGTGGCGCTGACTACCGCACCTTGCTGCCACGGGGTAAGGGGCAGGTCGCGTGGGATGAACAACAGCGCCGCACCGATGATGCCGTTGTCGTAACCGAACAGCACCGCTGCCAACGCACCCAGGGCATACACCCGCCGCGTGGTCACCCGGGTCCCCAACATGGATGCGACCATCAACTACCCTCCGATGCGTTGTTCTCGGGCAAGCGCGTGAGCGATCTTTCTGGTGTCCGGGTAGAGCTCCCGGTAAAGCGCGTAAAAGCGTTCGTAGGCCGCGGAGCGCCCCGGCTGCGGCTCGATCGTGGTCGAAATGGGGTTCCACTCCGGTGACTGTTCAAATTTGACGGCACCGATTCCGATGGCGGCTAGCAGCGCATCGCCCAGGCAGGCGCCCATCGTCTGGCAGGGCAGCTGCTGTGGGGCGCCCAGGACGTCGGAAACGATTTGCGTCCACAGGCCGCCTTTGGTGCCGCCACCCACCGCGACCAGGCGACGGTCCTGGCCGCCGGCCTCGCGCATCGCTTCCAGGTTGTGCCGCACTCCGTAGGCAGTGGCCTCCAAAGCCGCCCGGTAGATGTCCCCCCGGGTGTGGCGCAGGGTCAGCCCGGCCAACACGCCGCGAGCGTCCGGGTCGAACAGCGGCGTCCGCTCGCCGGCGAAGTAGGGCAACATCAGCAAGCCGTGGGATCCGGGCGGCGACTGCTGGGCTTCCGAGACAAGCGGCTCGAACGACGATGCCCCGGTCAACTTGCGGATCCATTCGGTGACCGCGCCTGAGGTCGCCATCCCGGCAGCGAAGTTGTGGGTGCCGGGAAACGTGCCGACGGTGCCCCACAGATCAGGGCTGCGGCGCGGACGGTCTAGCACCTCGACCAGGAACATGGTCGTTCCGTACATCAGCATGACGTCGCCGGGGGCGGTGACGCCGACGCTGGTCGCTTCCGCCCAGGCATCGATCGTGCCCGCCACCACCGGCGTACCCACCGGGATACCGGCCTGCTCGGCGATGCCCGGCTGCACCTCGCCGACCACATCGCTGGGCCAGCACAGCTGCGGCAGCTCAAGCCCGGGGGCGATGAGCTCGGTCCAGTCGCGGATCCAGCGGTGTTCGACCGGGTCGTACATCGGGGTGCATTGGCTCGCCGAGTGATGGTCGAGGATGTAGCTGCCAGTCAGCCGGCGCACGACGAAGCTGCTCGCCATCAGGAAGCGGCGGGTCGCTGCCCAGGTCTCGGGTTCGTTCGCGCGCAACCACGCCAGCTTGGGCCCGACGGCTTGCGAGGTGAGCGCCGACCCGCAGCGCTCCAAGATGGTCTGCTTGCCCAGCGCCTGGGTCAACTCATCGATCTCGGCGGTGGCGCGGGTGTCCACGCCGTACAGGATCGCCGGCCGAAGGGGCCGATCGTCGCCATCCACCGGGAGCAGGCACGGACCGATGCCACTGACGCCGACCGCGGCGACCGGCTCACGCGCTCGCGCCGTCAACTCTCGGCTGAGCGCCAGGAAGTCGGCCCACCACACCGCCTGCGCGTCATGCTCCACCCAGCCCGGGTGGGGCATGGACACCTCGTGAGGCAGGGTTGCGGTGGCGACGACGCTGCCGTCCGTGCGGACCAGCACGCCCTTGGAACTGGCGGTGCCGATATCGACACCGAGCAGCAGCGAACTCACCGGGCTGCGTCCATTTGAAGCCCGCCGAGACCGGCCCACTCGATGTCGAGCATGCGGCATATCGCGCGCAGCTCGGCGACGTGCTCGCCGGGCACCGCATGGATGTGGTTGGCGCCGAAGCTGGACAGGAACTCGCCAGCGTCGACCTCCAGCCGGGTGAACGCGTGCGGCCACTGAGGCGTCGACTGCCGGGCCAGCGCCTCGTTGGTCGCGTCGTCGTAGGACTCGAACGCGCCGCGGGCGACGTGCATCCGGTAGCGGCCTCCGATCCGGGTGAGTCGGGCGAAGGTGGCGGCGCCGGGTGCGGCGAAGAATGACACCGAGGCCCCGCCGGCCGGGAAGTAGAAGATCTCCGGATAGAAGTGCACCGACCGCAGGTTCTCCGCCGGGTCGTCACTGCGCGCGGCGAACCAGGTGGCGTGCTGGCCGGAGTTGCACAGGTCCCAGATGTCGCGGTCGGCGTGGTAATGCCGCACATCGGCGAACAGCACCGGCGTGCCGGCGAGGCCCTTGAGCAGCTGCATCGTCAGCGCACCGTCCATATCGGACTCGGTGGCGCACACGTGGGTCTGCTTGGGGCCCTCCCAGTCGTAAGGGTCGTTGAGGAACGCCTCGGTGACGTCCATCGTGGCGAAGTGCGTAGTCAGTTCGGGCTGACCCTTGATTCCGCAGAAGTCGAGGTTCCACTCGTCGATCAGCTCCCGGACGGCATGATAGGAGCGGATCTGACGTTCGAGCAGCTCAGGCGTCAGCTGCCGGCCGTCGTAGTGGATCTTCGCAACGTGGCGCTCCAGCCATTCCCGACCCGCGGTCACCCGCGACTGCTCGACGGCGGCCGAGCGGCGCACGATCTCCCACTGATCGATCTCCTCGACGTCCACCCCGAACGTGCTCATCCACTGATCGGTGTCCGCCACCGCGGTGTACATCCCCATCGGACGGCCGCCGAAGCGGCCGAAGGTGCTGCCCGACAGCTTGGACACTGCTGCCGCGGCTCGAACGGTCTCCAGGACACGGTCCCGTACGGCCGAGTCGGCCACGTCGCCCCATACCCGGGTGTGCTGGCGACCGACCTGATCCAACCCACCACCCGCGGCCAGCATGCCGACCATTCCGGGGTACTGCGGGTCGATGTTGGAAAACAGCAGCAGCGGACTCGTCGTGGCTGCTCCGGCCAGCATGGAGAAGTGCGGGAACGCCCACACCGCGTAATTGAAGATGGTGAGGTCCGGCCGCGCGTCAGCGACCCGACGCGCTTCGGTGCTGGCCATCGTGTTCGTCCAGATCGGCTCTGCTGCGCGGATCACCTCGTGGCCGGCCTGCTCGAGCGCGTGGGCGATGCGGCTCTCGACGTCCAGCGAGAACGTCTTGATGTCGGCGTGAACGAAGTCGCGTCCGTCGGAGAAGGTCAACAGCCCGACGCGTGCCATATCTGCTCCTGCCTGCGAGGACGATCAGTGTCATCGACACCCGCGACGATCACACCCCGGTCGTGGTGCTCACGCGGGCGGGCTTTCGTAGCTTGGCTGGAACCGCTGTGTGACGACGGTATCACCCAGCGGAAGTACCCCACGCCATCGCCGATCGGTGTCAGAGCGCCCAGGCAGTAGGTCGCTTACCCGCTGGCAACGTCACTAATTCTGCCGATTTTAAAACCAACAAGGATATCTCGGTCCTCGCTCATGGGGCTGGAGCGACACGCGGGCGGCCACCGGTGGTGCGAGGGGGAATGTGTGGAGCGTGATGGTGCCGTGGTGTTCACACTCACATCAAAAACAGGCACACCACACGACCTGTTGGGTCGTTGCTCAGTCGAGACGACACGGCGGGAGTGTGGGTGTGGCAGGGGTAGGCGGTTCGAATGATCGGCGGCAGGGTCCGCCAAAACGATTGGTCCGATGGGCGCTGGCGGTGATCGTGGTGTTCACTTCGTGCATCACGATTTTATTCACCCCGGCAGCGCACGGTCAGGTGTCGGTGTGGCCAGTGGAATTGGGGCCACCGATTTTGCCGGTCGTGTCGGCTCAAATCGTTACCCAACCGAGCGACGGAGCCAGCGGGGTCAACCCGACCGCGCCGGTGCAAGTTTCGGTCAGTCACGGCGTGCTCAACGCGGTGACGCTGACCAATTCCGAAGGCAAGGCGGTGGCCGGTCACTTCTCCTCGGACAAGTTGAGTTGGACGACCACTGAACCGCTGGGCTACGCCAAGACATACACCTGGTCGGGCACAGCCACGGGAATCGACCACCTTCGCCGCGCTATCACCGGCTCGTTCCAGACGGTCATTCCCGAGCGGCTGATCAGCGGGCGGCTCAACGTTGCCGACAACGCTACCTACGGCATCGCCATGCCGATCGCGCTGACCTTCAGCTCCAAGGTCATCGACAAGGCCGCAGTGCAAAAGGCGCTATCCGTGCACCTCTCGGTGCCTACTGAAGGGTCCTGGGCATGGCTGGATGACACCACGGTGCATTGGCGGCCTAGGACCTACTTCGCCCCCGACACCCGGGTCACCGTGACCGCGAAGCTCTACGGGATAGCCATGGGCGACGGCTCCTTCGGTCGCGAGGACATCGGCTCCACCTTCACTATCGGCCGGTCCTACGTGTTGCGGGGCGATACTCGCACTCACCGGTTGGCCGTCTATGCCAACGGGGCCCAGGTTGGTGACTATCCGGCCAGTTATGGATTGGACACCGACCCTGGCCGGAGGACCCACAGTGGGACTCATGTGGTGATGAGCAAGTTTCCAGTGTACTACATGAGCAACCCGGAGTATCACTACAAAAATGTCGAAGCACGGTGGGCGGTGCGAATGTCCGACAATGGTGAGTTCATTCACTCAGCGCCGTGGTCGGTTGCTCAGCAGGGCAGGACCAACGTCTCTCACGGTTGCATCAACCTGTCCCCGACTAACGCGCAGGCAGTGTTCCATGCGGTCTTGCCCGGAGACCCTGTCGAAGTCACCGGTTCCTCCCGACAATTAGGGCCTAACGACGGCGACTATTACGACTGGACCATTCCCTGGGAGTCCTGGACAGCTATGTCCGCTCTCCCGACCTAGAATTGAGAAGTGGATACGGTGGTGCTCCCCGTTGAGAGATCAGTTGCGAAGGCCGCCCTCGTTCGCCTCGGCTACCGCTATCCTCCGCACTACGTTTCCCAGGTCACGTGGAACCCAGTGAGGTAACGATATCGCTCGAGGAGCTCCTCGTCGCTCAACTCGGAATGAGGGGTGCGAAGGCCCTTGGGCTCGGGGCCGTAGACCTCTGCTGCTACTTCCATCTCCTGCTCGAGAGCCCTACCCGTCGACGTTTGCCGGAGCTTATCGAGTGAGCCGTCGTCCATGACACCTCCTGGTGAAGCGAGGACAGCCGCCACTTATGGTTCCACGCTTGAGTCGGTAGCGCTGGCCGCCGAACGCAGGGCCGCGACGACTCGCCCGACCCGCGGGTCACGCTGTAGCTGCTCCAAAGTCACCGGCAGTGGCAGCCGCCAGTTCGGGTATTCGTCGACCGTGCCGGGCAGGTTGGGCTGGCGTATCTCGCCGACTACGTCGTAGAGGGAGACCAGGAGCAGCCGGCACGGCGTTCGGCCCAGCAAGGCGTGCATCGCTACCATGATCTCGTCCTCGTCTGCATCATCTGTGCGAAGCAAGCCCTCGGCGCGCAGCAGATCAACAAGTTCAGCCCGGTCGACCCGCGCCTGGCTCCATTCCGCGTCCTCGTCCTTGAGTAACCCCAGCGCCGCGCGGGCCCGCACGTGCTCCCCGCGCAGGAAGCCGACGGCCGTAGGTAGGTCGTGGGTGGAGATGCTGGCCGCGGCGCACTGCGGCCAACGCTGTGGGACCAACAGCGGCGTCCCGGGAGCCTGCTCATCGCGGGCGAACCACAGCACCGCGCAGCCCAGCATCCGCTGGTCGGCCAGCGTTTCGGTGACCTCCGGCTCCACCGTTCCCAAGTCCTCGCCGATCACCACCGCGCCGGCCCGGTGCGCTTCCATCGCCAGCGCCGCGAGCATCGCCTCAGCGTCGTAGTTGACATAGGTGCCTTGATCCGGGGAGGCGCCCGGTGGCACCCACCACAGCCGCCACAGGCCGGCGACGTGGTCAATGCGCAGCCCATCAGCGTGCGCGAGGACTGCGCGCAGCATGTCCCGGTACGCGGCGTACCCAGTGGCAACCAGCCGGTCCGGCCGCCATGGCGGCAAACCCCAGTCCTGGCCCTGCTGGTTGAACGTATCCGGTGGGGCGCCGACCGTCGTTCCGATGGCGAGCACGTCTTGCAGCGCCCACGCGTCGGCGCCCTCGGGGTCCACGCCGACGGCGAGGTCGTGCACCACCCCGATGGCCATCCCGCGGGCGGCGTCCTTGGCGGCGGCCAGCTGCTCGTCACATTGCTGCTGCACCCAGGCGTGAAACGCCACCCGCTGCGGGTCCGCGCTCGCCGTCGCCGGGCGCCGCAGTTCGCTGGACCAGCGTGACCAGCGCGGGCCGTGGCGCTCAGCGAGCGCGCAGAACGTCGCGAAGTCACACAGTCCGTCCGACATCGCTGGACGCGGAGCGCCCTCGGCTTGCCAAAGCAACTCCAACGCCGCGCTCTTGGCCCGCCAGACGGCGTCATGGTCGATCCGCTCGGCCTCCGAGCCGAGGCCCCGCGACTCGGCCCAGAGCGAGTCCACCTCGGTTCGTAACGTCGCATCCCCGCGGCGGTAGCCACCGATGTCCGCGATGCGCAGGTAAAGCGGATTGACGAAGCGACGGCTCGACGGACTGTACGGCGAGGGCTGCACCGGACAGGTCGGAGTCACCGCGTGCAGTGGATTGACCAGCACGGCACCGCCGCCGTGCGCGGTGGCCGTCCAGGCGACGAAATCACGCAGGTCAGCGAGATCCCCGAGGCCCCACGACTGAGCCGAGCGCAGCGCGTAGAGCTGCAGCATCCAGCCCCAGGTACGCGGCGGCTCAGGCACCGCCGGTGGCGCCACCAGCACGGTGGTGTGCTGCTGGCCGCTGGCTAGCGAGTACCAGCCGGGCGCAAGATCTCCCGGCAGTGCGCCCCGGACCGGCATCTCGGCGCCGTCCTCATCGGTGAGTACGCCGGAAGCGTGGATATCCCGGCTCTGTCCCTGGCGCAGCACCAGAGTGCCCGGCAGCCCAGGTTGTCGAGTTGCGGCCAGCGCATTCTGGACCTGCGCCGGGGTGTCTGCGCTGACGCCCAGCAACTCGAGTACCCGACGCACCACGTCGGAGTCGACGTCGACCCGCTGCCGCCGTGCATCCCGGTACCAGGTCGCGACCCCATGCGCCGCGGCAAGCTTCTCCAACGCGGTTTGCATGTCCGCCATGCTGCCAGGCCGCGGCTGAAGAGGTCTGATCCTTACCGTTCGACGCGGCGCGGACATCCGCCGCGATCGCCGGTCGGTTGACCGATACCTGGCCGGCGCGCTCCGATACTGAGGTCACTTCGGGTGCCGGGGTCACCGGGTCGGTTCGACGGCGACCCGCGGGGACGCGACTTGCTCGGAGATCTCGGCGCCCGGCGAGGCGTGCTCGTCGGGCATTTGCGCGGGGGCCGGCGTGCTGTTGAACGAGAACGCCAGACAGACCGCCGCCGCCAACAGGTAACCGAGCGCGATGCCAGGACTGGCCGCCCAGCCGACCTGCTCACCGTGGATCAGGCCGACGAAGGACAGCGCCGCTCCCGCCGCGCAGTACCCGGCCGCCCAATAGTAACGCTTGTCGATCATGAGCGCGACGATCGCGCCGAGCACCATGCCGGCCAGGATCGCCCCACCGCCGAGGCTTTTCAGGCCGTCGTAGACGACCCCCGCCTTGGCCAGCCCGTCGTTACCGACCTTCGTCGCGCTGGTGCCGGCAGCGCTCAGCACGTTATCGATCTGGCCGGTAGCCCAGGATGCGACGTTGGGGATCACCGCCACGACGACAGCCACCGCATGCGCCTTGGGTACCGAGACGAATGCCTGCGCGCCGATCAACAGGCCGATGTAGAGCAGGATCGGCACGATCGCCGGCAGCGGGATCAGCGCACTGAGCAGTCCGAACAGTCCCAGAAAGCACATCAGCGCGATCACGACGCCGGACACGAGTGAGTACGTGGTGCGGCCACCGGCGTCCTTCCAGCCCGGGTGTCCGATGTAGACGGCCGGCGGGAACGGGCTGCCCAGCGCAGCGCCGACGACCGCGCCGGTGCCGTCGGCGAGCAGCACGCTGCGCAGGTTGTAGCTGTCCCGGGCGACCGCTGCGCTTTCGACGTTGGTCATGCCCTCGCAGAAGTTGTAGATGCCCAGCGGGATCGCGGTGGCCAGCAGCGGAGCCACCGCTGACAGGCCTTTGAGCAGCAGCGAGATGTTGAAGGTTGGCAAGCCGATGGCGCCGTCCTTGGCCGCGGTGACCACGTCTGGGGCGGACATATAGCCGCCGATCCAGCCGATCGCGGTCCCAACCAGCAACGCGGCCAGCCCGATTGGGATGTTGCCGGGCAGCCTGCGGCCGGTGAAGAAGCCGATCACGATGATCGCGAACACTGGCAGGGCGATCCACAGGGCTTGCCACATCTGTGCGGCCGGGCGCATCGAGATGAAGGCGATCGAGATACCGGCCAGCGTCCCGAGCAGCGCCGCCCGCGGGGTGAACCGGCGGATGTAAGGACCCACGAATGCGCCGGCCAAGACGATCAGCCCGATGATGAACGACCACGCCAGGCCGGCCTCCCAGGCCCGGATCGGGTCCTTCGTGGCCAGGAAGGTCGGCAGCATGATCACGAAGGTGACGATGAACATGTGCGGCACGCTTGGGCCGTAGGGCATCGCGCATACGTCGGTGCGGTTCTCCCGGCGGGCCAGCCGGCGCGCCAGGAAGGCGTAGTACCCGTTGCCGATCAGCAGCTGGATCCCCAGCGCGGGCAGGATGATCCCGAACACGTCGCCCTTCGGGATCTGCACGACACCGACGCACAGCGAGGCGAGCACCAACACGTTGACCAACACGTTGAACCCGAGGCCGAACGCCGCGTTGAGGTCCCCGCTGACCCACCAGGGCAGCCGTCCGGTGACGACTCCGTTGTTCTTGGGGAGGGTACGCATGTCGATCAACTCCGGTCTCGATCGGTCGCCGCACCGACCGCGGCCGGGCTGACTGCACTGACCACATTGACTGCACTGAGCACAGTGAGGTTCAGCGCGTCGAGATAGGCCGTCGACGGCGCGACCCAACCGAAGATGCCGCCCTGGGCCGCGATCATCGCCAGCCCGGCCTGCTGGAACTCGGGAAAGTAGGAGCCGACGCAGTCGGCGAGCACGAGGCACTCGTAGCCGCGGTCGTTGGCCTCCCGGACCGTGGTGTGCACGCACACCTCGGTGGTGACGCCGGTGACGATCAGGCTGGTAATGCCGGCGATCTCCAACAGTTCATGCAGGTCGGTGGCGTAGAACGCACCCTTGCCGGGTTTGTCGATCAGGACCTCGCCGGGAAGTGGTGCGAGCTCGTCGACGATGTCGTGGCCGTACTCGCCGCGGATCAGGATCCGACCGTTCGGCCCGAGGTCACCGATCCGCATCGTCGGAGTGCCGCGGTTGAGCTTGGCCGGTGGGCAGTCGCTGAGGTCACCGCGGTGACCCTCGCGGGTGTGCACGACGGTCATTCCGGCCGTCCGGGTGGCAGCCAGCACCTTTCGCAGCGGCGGGATCACCGCCTGAAGCAGGCTGACATCGTTGCCCAACGATTCCCCGAAACCCCCTGGCTCCACGAAATCCCGCTGCATATCGATAAGCAGTAGTGCGGTGTGGGAAGGTTCGAAGCCGAACGGTCCGGGATCAGCGGGCAAGGCGAGCCGCTCAGCCGGCATGATGATCTCCTGTGGTGGTGGCGGTCAGCACCGCGTCGAATGTCGCGACACAACCGAAGACTCCGCCCTGCATGGTCACCATTCGCAGTGCCGCGATGTGGTCGCCCAGCTCGGTAGCGCCGGTGCAGTCGGAGAGGACCAGGCACTCGTAGCCGGTCGTTAACCTCGCGCATGGTGGTGTGCACGCAGACATCGGTGGTGATCCCGATCAGCACCAGGTGGGTGATACCCCTGGTGCGCAGCACCAGGTCCAGCTGGGTCGCGTAGAACGCGCCCTTCCCAGGCTTGTCGATCAGGGCTTCACCCGGTTGCGGCGCCACTTCGGGTACGATCTCCCAGCCCGGCTCGCCGCGGACCAGAATCCGGCCCTGCGGCCCCGGGCCGCCGATCTCTGCACCGATCTGCGCCGAGCGCCACCGCTTGTTGGCCGGCAGGTCGGACAGATTAGAACAGTGGCCCTCTCTGGTATGGATCACTAACATGCCGACGGCCCGGGCGTGGGCCAGCATCCGGGCCGCTGCGGGCAGCCCGGCTCGGGTTAGACCTATGTCGTAACCCATCTGCTCGACGTAGCCGCCGGGACCACAGAAATCGACCTGCCAGTCGATGCACATCAGGGCAACCTGCTCGGCTGCGACGGTGCCGTCGTAGGGCCATGGATATGGGTCAGCGGCGACCGGCCCCAATCTCGGGTAGCGCAGTTGGGCGACGCGGTCGACGGTGCGGGTCATGTCGTACTCCCACAGGTCCTCAACCGGGTTCCGACAGACAGCAGCAGGGGGTCGGAGAGTTCACCATGTGCTGCGGTGGGCGCTGCTCCGCTGCGTAGGCGAGCGGGAGGCCGCGAATGCGAACCGAGTGAGCCGACACGGCGATGACGGGTGATTTGACGCCCATTTGCCGATTGTCGACCGTTGATGTTCACCCGATCGTTGGGTTTGTTACGTCCGTGTTACGGGCGAAGGCGAATCAATCAGTGTGACGTGAAACTGCCGGTGTGTCTCGCCTGCTGGAGAGCCGCTTCGCCGTGCCGGACACTGTGCGCCTAGCGGGACGCCGCCGGAGGCGGTGGTCATGTCCGTGTCGCAGTACGAGGTGTTGCGGGACGTTGCCGAGCGTTGCGGGGGGTGGCCGGGCGCAGGCGTCCGGAGCGAATTCTGGCGCGCTACCGACCTGGTGAGTAGAGGAATCGCAGTCGCGCTTGCTGACGACCAGGTTCGTGAATCCGACTGAATCGCCGTGCCTCGCGCAGTGTGC
>JBHEMR010000037.1:0-9537 GCA_046262495.1 Pseudonocardiaceae bacterium
AGGATGAACGCCATCTGCTCATCCCCGGTCCCGCGTCCCGGCTTGTCATTAGCAGACAGAAGGTGACTGCGGAGCTCCGACCACAAGGTGGAACTGAGTACGATATCATCCACCTCGCGCGCCATTATTGCGCTCCGCTCAAAGTACGTCGGTCGCGAAAAATCGTTGCGATCAGGTCGAGATACGTTACTAGGCTGTGCCCACGAAGCAGGTCGGCGCCACCAGCTGGCCGCCACCCGATAAGGTGCACGCAGAAGTGTCCCCAACCGTGGTCGACGTGTTCCCTATCGGTACTCGGTCCGCGCGTGAAGAAGTGGTTGAGTGACTGTCCCTCGTTCGTCCGGAGATCGTGATCGGTCCAGAACCATTCTGGCGGTACCGACGGATAGCCAGGGGTGCCGTACGGGATGTCGATAAGAACCTCGATATGAGATTTGTTCCAGCCCGAAGCGATCGGAAAACGTTCGATGTAGAACCAGGTGCCACTCTCCGTGTCGAAGCGGGCGTCACCGAACCGTCGCGAGAGCAATAGTGCCTCGGTTTTAAGCCGGCTGAGCCTGCGCCGCGTTTCGAGGTCCTTCGTTATTGACGACATTACCCCGACCTCGCTGTCAGCCGTAAGTGAACGGCGTCACCACTGAGTAGTCGACTGCATTGGTCGGCAGCGGCCTATTATCTTCGAGTTTGACGATCTGACCATTGGGCATACTTGCCATCACCCAATCAGAGAGCACACTGTTGGCTTGGTGCTTGAGGTCGGCGGCAGTCGGCCGCTCCCCGCGCACGTCGATGACCTCGCCGTTGACTATGTAGTTACCCATCTCCGCCTCCGCCTTGTTGTCCGAGCGCGCGCGACTGAGTGACGGAACAGGCACGGATTGTCACTGCACTCGTCGACCGGTGTTTTCTGGTAGGTTGCTGCCGCAGTTCGACGGGGCAGTGAAGCCGTTCTGCCTTCATGATCACCTCGGGACGCGGTCCTTGTTCAGTTTCATCGCGTCGTACCGAGATCGCGTTACGCATGCCGCTATCAAAAACTGAGAGTTATCATGCGTACGCGCAACGGATTCGATCCGCCGTTTTTTTGCGTAGTTTGAGTAGTTCGGCGGTCGCGGCAGATCCAGGCCTGGGATTACAGCGTCAGGAGTGCAGGGCGGACATGGCCAGCCAGCTGTCCCACGGCACGGTCCAGTCGTAGATGTCGCCGTCAGCCCCGGTGAGTGGGGTCGGACTGTTCGTGACCTCGACCGGGTCTCCGAAGATCGCGGTGCCGAAGTACTCTTTAGCGTTCGCGGTGGACAGGTTTACGCAGCCGTGGGTGACGTTGGAGGAACCCTGGACGCCGGTGGTCTCCGGGTTGGCGTGGATGAACTCCCCGTTGTTGGAAATACGCACCGCCCAGTGCTCGGGTACGTTGACGTATCCATAGGCCCGGTTGGACATCAGCACGGTCTGGGCCTTGTTCATCACCACGTGGATGCCGCTGGTCGTGTTGCGATTCGGGTCGGAGCTCAGCCCGTAGCTGGCCGGGAAGTCCATCACCTCCTGGCCGTCTCGGATGACAACCATGTGGTGGCTTTTGACATCGGCCTTCACGATCTGGGAGCGGCCGATCATGAACCTGGTGCTGATGTCTTCTCTGCCGTAGGAACCGTCGCCCAGGGCGACGCCGTACAGCTTGGCAGTGACGCTGACCCTGGTGCCGGGCTGCCAGTAGTCCTTGGGCCGGTAGTGCGCCCGGGAGCCGCCGTTGTCGTCGGGCAGCCAGGCCCACGACCCCTCGGTGGGCACCGAAGCCTGCACCTGCAGCGCTCGCTCCGCGGCGGCCTTGTCCGACACGTGGTGGTCGAACTGCAGGATGATCGGGGCGGCGATGCCGACGGTATCGCCGTCGCCGATGTTCAACGTGGCGTGAAGTTGCCGCCGCGGCTTGACGGTGCTGAACGAGCCGGCCACGGGTACGGACAGCCGGTCGGGGCCGGCCGCACTGCCGCTCCAGGTGTAGGTCTTGGCGTAGCCCAATGCCTCCGAGCTGATCCAGCTGTGCCGGTCTGCGCTCAGGGTGCCGGCAACCGTTCTGCCATCCGGGTTGGTCAGCGTCACCTGATTCAGGACGCCACCGATGACCCGCACCGAGACGGGCAGCGTCGGACTGACGTTCGACGCCTTGTCGCCCGGCAGCGTGCTGACCTGCGCCTGCGGATGCGGCGCCACCCCGCCGCTGGATGGTCCCGGGAAGCTTCCTGAGCACCCGACAAGCAAAAATGCCACGATAAGCAACATCAACACGCGCCGCATGGTTCCGCCGAATCTCCGATTGCTGCCCCCGCACAGGCTATCGCGGGGGGCCGTGTGGTCCGCATCGAAATGCCGGTGTCGCCCGGGTTAGCGCAGGATGGTGGTGATTCGCTCGGCAGTGCAGCGATCGGTCAGAGCGGCGGGGTCAGCACCGGTGCACTGCACCAGGGAAGCGTCGGCGGCGAGCACCGCCAGGAGCACCTCACCCGGCACCGTCAGGTCCCAGCTTGTCGTGCACAGCAGGCGGTCACCGGTGCCCAGACCAAGCGCCGTGGCGCGGGACCGGGCCGCGGCGAGGAGTGTCTCGGCGTCAGGTCCGGCTCCGCCGGATGAGAACGTGTCGCCGTGCACCCGAACCTCGCTGGCATAGTCCCGCACCCCGGGCGGCAACACCGCAATACCCATCCCGAGCGCATCAAGCCCGACCGCTACCAGCTCGTCGGCGGCGGTGGCGTCGCCAATTCGATCAAGCACGCATAGCGCTACCTGCGACCCCTCGGGCGACGCGGTGACCGTCGCGCCGCACCACCAAGCACCCAGCAGCACCCCTGCGGTCTGCCAGTGCGGTGGTAGCAACACCGCAACGGTGTCACCGGGTTGTACGTCGAGCTCGTCGCGTAACCAGTTCGCGGTTTTGGCCGCCCAGTTGGCCAGCGTGGCGCCGGACAGCTCAATCCGGCTGCCGGCGGCGTCGTCGTAGTGGGTGATGCGCGGTCGAGCCGGGTCCGCGCGCAACAGCGGGCCGAGCACCTGGTCGGTGATGGTCACTGGTCCACACTCCCTTGCGGGCACTGGCAAGGTGCTCGTAGTTGGGACTCGGCGAGGGCCGGGATGACGGCCCGTGGTGGTCGCCGTGTGACGGCCTTGATGACACCGCCGCCCCCGGCTCTCACGGGGCTGTAGACCGGCGACAGAGGGACGCGCCGTGGAGCGCCAGTCAGTGACCGCCCGGGACCAGCCTCCTCGCCGGGTCGTCGCTGCCGATGGGAGGAGATGGAGTGTCGCTGCCTGAAAGCCCGTTCTACGTTGGAATCGACTGGGCCGCTCAGTCGCACGCAGTGTGTGTTCTCGACGGGTCTGGCAAGGTCAAGAGTGCGTTCACGATTACGCACAGCGCGGACGGTTTCGCCGATCTGCTGGGCCGACTCGGGCTGCTGGCCGGAGACCGTGGCGACGTGCCAGTCGGGATCGAACGTCCTGATGGACGACTGGTCGATGCTCTGCTTGAGGCCGGGCACCCAGTGGTGCCGGTGAGCCCGAACGCGATCAAGACGTGGCGCGACGGTGAGGTGCTCTCGGGCGCCAAATCCGATGCCGGTGACGCGGCGGTGATCGCCGAGTATCTGCGGTTGCGTTCCCACCGGCTGCGACCCGCCACGCCGTACTCGGCGCCCACGAAGGCGCTGCGCACCGTGGTCCGCACCCGCGATGACATCGTCGAGATGCGGGTTGCGGCGACCAACCAACTCACCGCGCTGCTCGACGCGCACTGGCCCGGCGCCAAAGCGATCTTCGCCGAGATCGCATCGCCGATCGCGCTGGACTTCCTCACCCGCTATCCGACCGCAGCCGACGCGCAGCACCTCGGTGAGAAACGCTTGCACGCCTTCTGCGTCAAACACGGCTACTCCGGCCGCCGCCCCGCCACCGAACTCCTCGCCCGGTTGCAGACCGCACCGGCCGGCACCACCGACCACGCCCTTACCGACGCCATCGGTGACGCCGTCAGTGCCCTGGTCACCGTCCTGCGGGCACTCGGTGCCGCCCGCAAAAAACTCGACCAGTCGGTCGCCGCCCACCTCGGGGAGCATCCGGACGCCGCGATCTTCACGTCGCTGCCACGGTCGGGTCAGATCAACGCCGCCCAGATGCTCGCCGAGTGGGGCGACTCCCGACAAGCGTACGACGGCCCGGACTCCGTCGCCGCGCTCGCCGGGATGACCCCGGTGACCACGCAGTCCGGCAAGCACCGCGCGGTGCACTTCCGTTGGGCCTGCAACAAACGCTTCCGCAAGGCCATCTCGACCTTCACCGACAACAGCCGCCACGCCAGCCCCTGGGCCGCGAAGGTCTACGCCGACGCCGTGGGTCGCGGCCACGACCATCCACACGCGATCCGCGTCGTGGCCCGCGCCTGGATCCGGGTCATCTACCGCTGCTGGCACGACGGCGTCGGCTACGACCGCGCCCGCCACAGCAACGCCGCCAAACTCACCGAACCATCCGCGGCCTGACCCACAACCCACCGCAACCCGACCACCGCGGTGGCCGTGTCCAAGCGGGCAGGCCACCACCCTGCCCGCAGTTCCACCCTGCCCAGGCCCGGCAGGGACCCGCGGGTCAAGAACCGGCGCAGCCGGCCCCGCAGGGGCGCGCAGCGTCCTTGACGCGCGGGGAGCCGGGCCGTACAACCCCGGCCACCGCACACGCAACCACAACCCACCGGAACCGGCTCGGGTTGACACAGAGGGTGTCATCAGTTCTCCTAGCTCAACTTCGCGACCACTGCGTGCCGAGCGGCGGCTCAGGAAACGCAGGGCACCTTGTCACCCACCATCGACGGTGGCTGCGGCACTGGAGCCGGCGGTGGTGACGCGGCGATCGTAGTGCTGCCGGCGCCTGCGGTCTCGGCGATCGGCCGCGCTACGTCGCTCGCGGCCGGGGTCACTCCCCGCCGCGGCAATGCCCCCCCTACCCGCGCTTTGCCCCGCTTCGGGTAGTCCTTGCCGAGGTAGATCTGCACGGTGCCGGTTGCCAGTTGGGCGTCCTCTTCCACCGGCAAGCCGCCCAACGCGTCGGCCACTGTGCGCGCGGCGTCCTGTCCACCGGTCGGGTAGCGCACCACGCTGGTGGGTCGGACAGCGCTGTTGCCAACCGTTCCCGGCGGAAATCCCTGCCCGGTCAGCTGAACGGACACCGATTTTGCGAGCCCGCGCACGGTCGAGGCATTGAATACGTCGACTGTGCGTGTCGGTTTGATCGGGGGGTCGGGCTTGCGGTCCGGCGTGGGAGGGACGTCGATTGCCTGCCCGACGAAGGCGCGCACGGCGTCGGGATCGACGTTGAGCACCGCGCCGTCGGACTCGCTGATGCCGTCACCCAATACCGGAACGGTCTCGAAAATAACGTTGCCTGCGGCGAGGCCCTGCATCCGAGTGGCGAAGTCGAGCACATCGAAGCCGTCGTCGAGCACCAGTGACTGCTGCGTCGCGTTGATCAGCTGATTGATCCGACTCGGGTTGGCCAGCGTGCCCGCAGTCAGCACCTTGTGGGCTAGCGACGCCATATATGCCTGCTGGCGCACGATGCGGTCTAGATCGCCGCGGGGCAATCCGTGCCGCTGCCGAACGAACGCCAATGCGTCCGGCCCCGAGATCAACTGGGGCCCCGCGGGGAAGTTCGCCCCGGAGAACCGGTCGTGCATCGGAGCCTTGAGGCATACCTGGACTCCACCAACGGCATCGGTGAGCAGCGAGAAGCCGAGCAGGTTGATCTCCGCGTAGTGGTCGATGCCGACGCCGGTCAAATCTTTGACGGTCTGCAGCAGCAGCTTTCGGCCCGCGGCAATAGATTCAGTACGCACCGTCGCAGGGTCGGCGCCTTGTGCGACCAGCCGCTGGGCGGTGGCGTTACGCGCGCGGGCGAAGGCGGAGTTGAGCTTGTGCTTGCCGTACCCGTCGGGCAGCTCTACATACAGGTCGCGGGGCAACGAGATCGCTACCGCGTGCTGGCCATCATTCGGGATTCGCACCAGGATCAGGGTGTCGGTGAGCTCACCCTCGTTGTCACCAGCGCGTAGCCGGGCCAGTACGTCGCGGGCCAACGGGTTGTCGTGCGCGTCAGTCCGACTGTCCAGACCGACTAGCAGGAGGTCGGTGGCTTTGTCTGGGACAGCCCAGCCGATCACGTCCGTGGTACTCAAGCCTTCGTGGAGGGTCTGGAATGTCGCCCACCCGTAACCGGTGAGGCCGAGCACCAGCACCGAGACCATCGCGAGCGCCAGCTTGGCGAGCCGCAAGCCATAGTTGCGGCGTCGCCGGGGCGCGCGGCGGCCGGCCGGCCTGCGCCGCCGACCCGACCGGCCGGACCCCCCCGACCGAACTGGCCTGTCGTCCACGGATGCCCCTTCTGCGTCCTGCGGCTGGTGTGGCGGCAGCTCTTCCTAGTCCAGACGTGTGAGCCCTGGTCAGGTTGCCGTGGCACACTCGATCGCCGTTGGTCGCCTACTGTCGACCAGAGTGGAAGGTGCGCGGATGCGGTTGCTGGTCACCGGCGGTGCCGGGTTCATCGGGTCGACGTTCGTGCGTCGGGTGCTCCAGGGTGCGCAACCGTCGTTGGCTGGCGCTGAGGTGGTAGTGCTGGACAAGTTGACCTACGCTGGGAACGAGGCGAACCTAGCGCCGGTCGCGGACGATCCCGCGCTGCACTTCGTCAAGGGCGACATTACCGAAGCGCCGTTGGTAGCTGATCTGATGATCGGCATCGATGCGGTCGTACATTTCGCCGCGGAGTCACATGTGGACCGCTCGATCGTGGGTGCCGATTCGTTCGTAGTGACCAATGTGGTCGGTACCCAGATTCTGCTGCAGGCCGCGCTGGAGACCGGTGTGCCGCGGTTCGTGCACGTTTCCACCGATGAGGTCTACGGGTCCATCGAGTCGGGCTCGTGGTCCGAGAACCACCCGCTGGAGCCGAATTCGCCCTACTCGGCGTCCAAGGCTAGTGGCGATTTGCTCGCCCGCGCCTATGCCCGCACTCACGGCATGGATGTGCGGATCACCCGCTGCTCGAATAACTACGGGCCCTACCAATACCCGGAGAAGGTCATCCCGCTGTTCGTCACCAACCTGCTAGACGGGCTGGCGGTGCCGTTATACGGCGATGGGCTCAACGTGCGGGACTGGTTGCACGTCGACGACCATTGCCGTGGCATCGCGCTGGTGCTCGAGCGCGGTCGGGCTGGTGAAATCTACAACATCGGCGGTGGCACTGAGCTGACCAACACCGAGCTCACCGGCCTGCTGCTGGATGCTCTGGACGCGGACTGGTCGCAGGTTCAGCCGGTGGCCGATCGCAAGGCCCATGACCGCCGATACTCGGTGGACTGGACGAAGATCCGCACCCAGCTCGGCTACACCCCTGAGGTCGACTTCGCCCAAGGGCTGCCCGAGACGGTGCGCTGGTATGCCCAGCACCGGGACTGGTGGGAGCCGTTGAAGACGACATGAATCCGTCGCTACTGGTCACCGGTGGTGGGGGACAGCTCGGTCAGGATCTGGTGGCCGCGGCTGTTCGTGCCGGGATCACCCGAATCCACGCGCGGGGCTCGGCTGAACTCGACATCACCGATCCGGCAGCGGTATCTAGCGCGGTGTTGTCGGCGGGACGCGGCACCAGGCTGGTGGTGCTCAACGCGGCGGCCTACACGGCGGTGGACGCCGCCGAGCGCGAGGGCGCTGCGCGGGCCCACGCGGTCAATGCACAGGGCCCCGCGAACCTGGCCCTGGCCTGCGCTGCCCATCAGGCGCATCTGGTGCAGGTCTCGACCGACTACGTCTTCGCCGGTGACAGCACCGGACCCAACCGGGTAGACGGCCGCACGGCGCCGCGGACCGTGTACGGCCGAACCAAGCTCGCGGGGGAGCGGGCGGTGCTGTGCTCTGGTGCATCTGCGCATGTGGTGCGGACCGGCTGGCTTTACGGGGCCCATGGCGCCAATTTCGTCCGTACCATGGCGCGGATGGCCCGCGGGCCTGACCCCGTCCGGGTGGTCGACGACCAGCACGGCAACCCCACCTGGACGGCGGACCTCGCCGACGGCCTGATCGCGCTCGCGCTGGTCACGGACCAGGTGCCGGGCGGCGTGCTGCACTGTGTCAATGCCGGTGCCACGACCTGGTTCGGACTGGCCAGGGCGGTGTTCGCCGAGGTCGGTGCCGATCCCGCCCGGGTGCGGCCGTGCAGCACCGCCGAGTTCCCGCGGCCCGCGCCGCGCCCGGCGAACTCGGTGCTGGACACCGCCGGATGGGCAGCGGCCGGACTACCCGAGCTGCGCCACTGGCGGGCGGCGCTCCACGCCGCCGTCGTTGCCGGAGCGCACGCCAGCTGACGTGCGGAGCGTCGTGAACGGCACCTGCCCACACGGCGTCGGCGCCGGCTGGGCAGGGTTATTTCAGCGCGCTGCGCACCGCGCTGGCCGGCAGTTTGGCGTGCATCATCATGACGTTATAGCTGCCGTACTGGGTCATCGTGAAGTAGAGGTCCGCGCCCTTGGAATCCGGATCGAAGAAACCGCCGTAGAGGTCCGGGTACTCGCGCGAGGTGGCGACCGGAATGCCCGCGCTCCATGGTCCAGTGGGCTGCGGCGCCAGCCGGACCACGATCTCCTTGCGCGACTCGTCGAGATACATCATCTCCCAGCTCTTGAGAGTCTGGTCGTAGCGGACCGACAGCTCACCCACCGGCCCGTCCACGATTGGGGTCGCGATCGCACTACTGCCCCGCTGCCAGGATTTCCCGGTCCAGTACTCGTAGGCGGATTGATCGAGCAGCTGCTGCTCGGGGACTCGGGCGAGGTGGGCGTCACCGAAGCGGCCGTTGGGCGTGCCATAGGCGTAGACGAAACCGTCCCGTCGGGCAAAGGCGATCATCTGAAATTGATCGTCGAAGCCTGCGGTGTTCGGCCGGCGCGCGCTGGAGGCGTCCTTCCAAGTCTGACCGCCGTCGTCGGAGTAGGCGATACCGCCGTGGTTGGTGAGCCATTGCCCCGGCTGGGTGAAGCTGCGGATGGACATGTAAGCCAGATAATTACGGCCGCCGACGTTGATGCCACCGGTCGGGATCTTGGTCATCTCGACGCCGTCCTTCTTCAGCGACGGCAGCAGCTCCTTGGCATGGCCCGGACGGTCGGTGACGTAGTCGTTGAACGACATGCCGTTGGACGGATTACGGTCAGTGCTCCGGGCCAGCGTGTTCGAGCGCCAGTCGATCGTGCCGGGGTTGGCGAATCCGCTGCTGATCCCGGCCCATCCGGGCCCGAAGGTGTCGCCGAAGGCGGCCAAAATCTGCCCTCGCTCGTCGGTCCACATGATCCCCAGGTCGGTGCCCTTGACCTGATACCGCGTCTCGGTTGCGTTGATGGACTGGGCACCGGTCAGTACGGCGACCGGGCTCGCCCCGCCCAACGGCGCCGTCTGGGCCACCCCAGGAGCAGCGGCGCTGACCGTGACTGCTACAGTT
>JBHEMR010000038.1:0-4694 GCA_046262495.1 Pseudonocardiaceae bacterium
GCTGCCCGCCCAGCACGTCGCCGGAGTGCAGGTGCTGGTTCGCGCGGCGCTCGCAGGCAACCGGCCTGAGGTGCTCGACCTGCGCGGCGGGTTCGACCCAGCTCGGTTCGGCGCTGCAGCGCACCGGCTAGCCAGCGCGGCTGGGAGGTGCTACACGGCATTGGTTCCCACTCAGTTGGTCCGGGTGCTGGATACCCAACCCAGCTTCCTAGCCGGGTTCGACGCCGTGTTGCTCGGCGGCGCAGCCACTCCGGAGGGGCTACTGCAACGGGCTCGAGCAGCGGGAGTGCGGGTGGTGACCACCTACGGCATGACCGAGACCGCCGGCGGTTGCGTCTACGACGGGTGGCCCCTCGATGGGGTCGAAGTCCGGCTGGATATCGCCGACGGCGATAGCGGCAACGTCGAGCTGGCGGGTCCAATGCTCGCCACCGGATACCTTGATGCTCCCGAGCAGACCGCGGTGGCGTTCCGGGATGGGTGGTTCCGGACTTCCGACCTCGGACGGTGTGACGAGCATGGCCGGCTACAGGTGTTCGGGCGAGCCGACGACGTGATCGTCACCGGTGGTCTCAACGTGGCTCCAGCTGAGGTGGAGGCCGTTCTCACCGGCCTGCCCGGTGTCGCCGCCGCCTGCGTTGTGGGCCTTCCCGACCCAAACTGGGGTGAGCGGGTCACCGCCGTGGTGATACCCGCCGATCCTGGGCGGCCTCCGGAACTCGGTGCGCTGCGGCTAGCCGCCTGCCGACTGCTTACCGGGGCGCAGGTGCCCAAAGAGATCGTCTTCATCGATGCGATACCGCTGCGCGGCGTCGGCAAGCCGGACCGCAGGGCCGTCCGGACCATGCTCATTGCGCGGAACCGCTGACCGCTTACCCACTTTTCTCCACGTTAAGTGCATGTTCACCCACTCTGGGTATGGACGCGCGCCCGTAAGCGCGGTTCTGTGGTATCAACCGTCCCATCAATCACATTGGTCACAATCGAAACGGCTGACCCCGACAGTCAGGAGCATCCCGTGGTGCCGCCTGCTCGACGCTGCCGCCGCGCTCGCAGCACGGTTCGGCTTGCCGCCTCGGCCGTCGTCGCGGTGCTCGCACTTGTCGGGGGACTAAATTTCCCGGCTCTCGCCCAAGACAGGATCACGACCTGGTCTGCCCACCTCGCCCCGGACTGGGATGACACGAACGTGAGCTTCGACGCCGACGGCCTGCGCCTCGACTCCCACTCCGGCGGACCGGCGAGCCTCAGATCCAGCCGACCGGAGGGGATGCTCCTCACCGCGGTACAGCCGCTGGCCGAGTTCAGCAGTCAGGTAGCGACGGAGCTCGTCGCCGATCAACCAGCCGGCTCGGCCGTCGCGGTGGACGTCCGGGGAGTTCGCGGCAACGGATCGTGGACCGAGTGGGTGGCAACCGGCTCGAAGACACCCGCCCGGCTGGGCGCCGCGGTGACCGGCGTGCAGACCCGGATCGTGCTGCGCGCCGGTCCGGGTGGCGTAAGCCCACTGGTGCGATCAGTGCGGCTGACCGCGCAACCCGGTATACAGCTGCTCGCTGCCCGTCCGCGCAACGCTCGCGCTTACCGGGTGTTCGCGACCCGCGAAGGTCTCACCGGGGCTACCACCGCCAACGGGCACGTGATCCACGAACGTGATCATTTCGTGGCACTGCCCTCGCGCCGGGGGCTGGCCCCCCGCGGTTCGGGTGACTACACAGTGAAGATCTGCGCGAGCAACGGGCGGTGCGAATGGGCACCGGTGTGGGACGTCGGTCCGTGGAACACCACCGACGATTACTGGAACCCCACCGAGAACCGCCAGTCCTGGCCTGACGTGCCGCAGGGAACTCCCCAGGCGCAGACCGCTCACGACGACGGGTATCACAACGGCCTGGACCAGTTCGGCCGGAAGGTGCTCAATCCGGCCGGGATCGATCTGGCCGACGGTACTTTCTGGGACGGTCTGGGGCTGCGCAACAACAGCTGGGTCACCGTCACCTACCTGTGGACTGACGACGGGGCGCCGGCCATCGTGCAACTCCCGACCCTGCCCGTCTACAGCGGTCCCGGCGCGCAGTACCCGGCGGTCGGGCTGGCGGCGCAGCGCGCGAAGCTGCTCGTCGAGTGCACCACCACCGGCAGCGCTGGAGCCACCGATCGGTGGCTGCGAATCGGCCCGAAGCAGTACATCTCGGCCGCGCACGTCACTATCACCGGTAATCAAGCGCCGGGTGCCCGCTGCGCGACCCCGTAGAGTTCCCAGCGTGGCGAGCGTGGCGCAGTGGGTGCAGGGGGCGCGGCCACGCACGTTGCCCAACTCGATCGCCCCGGTGCTCGCAGGCTGGGGCGCAGCCGCGGCATTCGGCGCGTCACAATGGGTGCGGGCGCTGCTCGCGCTGGTCGTGGCGCTAACCCTGCAGATCGGGGTCAACTACGCCAACGACTACTCCGACGGCATTCGCGGTACCGACGCCCTCCGGGTGGGACCGATGCGGCTGGTCGGCTCCGGTGTTGCGACGCCCGCGGCGGTACGCACCGCCGCGCTGGCCAGCTTCGCGGTCGCCGCGGTGGCCGGACTGACGCTGATCGCACTCGCCGGACAATGGTGGCTGCTGGCGGTTGGCGCGGCGTGTCTGGCCGGGGCGTGGTACTACACCGGCGGCGCCCGCCCGTACGGCTATGCCGGGCTTGGCGAGCTGGCTGTGTTCGTCTTCTTCGGGCTGGTCGCGGTCCTCGGCACCGAGTACGTCGTCGGTGGACGGATCACCCCCACTGGTGGCTTCGCGGCCGTCGCGGTGGGAGCGATGTCGGCCGCCGTGCTGGTGGCCAACAACCTGCGCGATATTCCCACCGACGCCGCGACAGCCAAACGCACCCTTGCCGTTCGCCTCGGCGACCACTGGACCCGGATGCTTTACACCGCGCTGGTGGCCGTCCCGTTCGCGGTGACTCTCGGCTTGGCGGTCAGTCGGTGGGCTGCGCTGGCCGCCCTGCTCGCCCTGATTTTCGCGGTTCCCGCACTGCGTCGGGTTCGGGGCGGGGCAGACGGACCGGAGCTGATCTGCGTGCTGCGCGACACCGGGTTGGCGTTGCTGGTGTGGGCCGCCGCCACCGCTGCCGCGTTGACCTTCTCAAGCGGCTGGTGACGTGGCTGCATACCGAGCGCTATCGGTGGTTCTCACCATGGAGCTGCTGACGTAGCCGGTCGCGCTCAGCTTTCCGACGCGCGGCGACCGCAGCCAGTCCGGTGTTCACCCGGCCCCGCAACCGGCTCAGCAACATCATCGACAGCGGAAGCGCTAACACCATCGCGAGCAGGGCCGATACCAGTAGGGGAACGCCGGCCAGGAATAGGAGCAACGCTGCGACGGTCACCAGGGCCAGCCGGGCAACGCTGTAGAGCGCGATATCGCGAGCGAGAGTTCGACCGGTCGGCGGGTTGTGCGGTGCCACCACAACACTGATCTTAAACCAGTCGACTTGCCCGAAGCGTTGATATGTGTAGTTCTCCCAGACAATGGGTACTTAACGGTCAGCAACACAGCCCTTGAGGGCATGGAGGCGGTCATGAGCACGATCGTTTGGATCATTCTTGGGGTCGTTATCGTGGCAGTCATCGTGGCGGCGGCGTTGGTGATGCGCTCGCGGAGCCGGGCCCGGCTGCAGGAACGATTCGGGCCTGAGTACGACCGGGAGGTGACCGCGCGCGGTAGCGAGCGGGACGCGGCGCGGCACCTCAGCGACGTCGCGGGCCGCCGCGACCAGTTGGACATCCGCCCACTGGATCGGACGGCCCGCGACCGTTACACCCGACGGTGGGAGGCCGTGCAGGCCGAGTTCGTCAACCGACCCGCAGGGGCCCTCGACGAAGCTGACCGGCTGATCACCGATGTGATGCGCGACCGTGGCTACCCGGTAGAGGACTTTGGTGAGCGCGCCGAACTCGTCGCCGCAGACCATCCACAGGTCGTTGAGCATTACCGCGCGGCCCATGCCGCGCGACAGGACCATCACGGCAGCCCTGACGCCGTTGACACCGAGCAGCTCCGGCAGGCGTTCGTGCATTACCGCGCGCTGTTCGACGAGCTGGTGCTCGATCACTAGGACGCGAGACATCACTTTCGGAGGTACCCATGGACACCCAGCCGGAATCCAAAGAGCCCGAACGGCGAGAAGGTATAGGCGGGCGAGTACGACGTTTCATCGACAGTGAGCTGAGCCGCTCCCTGGATAAAAAGGACCGCGAGCCCGACGAGGGCCATACCATCAATCCCGGTGCACCGACTCCTGGCCCCGAGTTCGATCGGCCACCGGCAACCGTCCGTCCGCATGAAGACTCACCGGGCAGCACCACCCACCCGGTGACCACAGCGCCGGTCGACGCACCGCACAGCTCTCCCGTAGATGAACTCCGCTCTTCCGTCGACGAACCTCCTTCCGTCGACGAACCTCACGAACACGGTGTTCCCGCGCACGATCCAAGCGTTGATGAGACGGCCGTCGGCCGCGCGCATGACCGCTCCAGCGCAGAAGCCGCCGCCGATGGCAGTGCCGAGCGGGTAGGACTCCTCACTGACCCGGCTGGCCTGCGTGACCAGTGGCAACGAGTGCAGAGCACGTTCGTCGACGACCCGCAGTCCGCGGTCCATGAGGCCAGCGCGCTCGTGGACCGCACATTGGAAGAGATTCAACGC
>JBHEMR010000039.1:0-5989 GCA_046262495.1 Pseudonocardiaceae bacterium
CGTCCGGGTGCGGTTCGTCGAGTACCGCGAACGAATCCAGCACCCCCACCGCACGCAGCGCGTCCACGGGTTGCTCGGTAGCGACGGCGGGATCCAGCACGCCCAGCGGCGCGTCCGGGGCGAGCAGCTCCCGCAAGACCCCACCAGGCAGCATCAGCTCGTCGGCGCGCCGCGGTGCACCAGTGTCGTCAGGCAACGCCAGCGCACCCAGCCACGGCCGGCCCACGTTGTCGCATGCCGCGGTGACCGCCAGCGACAGCACCGCGCGCACGAGTCCACTGACGTCCAAGCCGTCCTCGGCGTCGTCGACGCTGGTCTCGATTGCCGGGCGCAGCGCCTCCAGCAGTTCCGCGGAGCTCACCGGGCGCGCCCCGAGCCGCTCCAGCAGCGGATGCACGGCATCGGGGTGTACCAGCCGAAGTTCAGTCGGGACACCGCCGGCAACATCGACCAGATCACCCAGCAACACCCCACGGGGACCGGTGACGGTGCGCCCGTCGGCCAAGGGCACCGGCAGCGCGCCAAGCTCTTCGCGAGCCGACGGGTCGGCGTCGAGCAGGCCAAACAGCGCCGCATAACAGCGCCGCCACCACGACGGTGGCCGGTCCAGCCCGGCCAGCAGCTCGGCGATGGCCGCCGGACGCAACCGGGTCACCCCGAGTGCGGCCAGTGCGGCGGTGTGTGCGGGACCGGCCAGTTCGGCATCGAGCAGCTGCGGTATGACGTCGGCAAGCAGTTCGGCCAGCTCGGGCAGCGGCACGTCGAGCACCAGGGCGTCGGCTGGCGCGATGTCGCCGCCGGCGGCGCTGGGTAACCAGGGCGTGTGGCGCAGCGCCTCGAGCACCGCCTCACGCAGCGTCGCGTCGACTTCGCTGGCCGGAAACCCTGGAGCCGGCACCAGCGCGGTGCGCTGATCCGGCGCCAGCGCGGCGGCGAGCCGCGGGTAAGCCTGCGCCGCGGCGCCGAAGACCAGCTCGACGGCCGGCCCGGGATGGACGTGGCGCCGTGATGAGTCGACGGGCACCGTGGCGATGAGCCGTGCGGGCAGGCTGAGGCGCTCCGCAGTCGGGGTAGGTGCGTGCAGCACGTCGGCGGTCAGCGGCAACGGCGCACCGTCGGAGCGGACCGGCAACGCCCAGCACAGGCTCCATTGCGGCCTCGTCTCGGGCCCGAGGCCGGCTAAAGCGGTCGTCGGAAACAGGCCGGTCTGGCGCACCACCCGCCAGCGGCGCAGCTCCGAACCGTCATGCACGAGCACCGGGTCGTGCCCTTCGCGGCACAGCACCCGATCATCGATGTCGAGGCGCTGCAACCATGGCAGCGCCAGCAGCAGGTCACCGGCCTCCGCTGCGAAGGCCGCGAGCAGCACCTCCGGGTCGATCCCGGCGCGCAGCGGCAGGCGGACCTCGGTCTCGAAGCCGGCTGGCGGGTCCCCGGCGGCGGGCCACACCAACCGCAGCACCGGCGGCTGGCCACCACGCCGGGTCAGCTCCGCCGACAGTGCCGGGTCATCGGCCACCGCGTCGGCGGTGCGCTGCGCGGAGAACTCGACGCCGCCGGAACGGGACAGCACCTGCGGGGTGTCGGTGACCCCGAGGACCGCCGCGAAGCCGACCCCGAAACGACCGACGCTGTCACCCTCCCGCTTGGCCGACGCGCGCAGCGCGGCCAGTGCGGCCACCCCGGCGGCGTCCAGCGGGGCGCCGGTGTTCGCGGCCCGCAGTTCGCGGCCCTCAACGGTGACCCGCAGGTGCCCCGGCACCCCCGCGCGTTGCGCGGCGTCGGCAGCGTTTTGCGCCAGCTCGACGAGCAACCGGTCTGCGTAACCGAGCAGGGCGAGGTCAGACTCGGCGTTGGCGTCTTCCCGAAACCGCGTCGGAGACCCTCGCCAGGCGGCCAGCACCCCGGCCCGCAGCGCTTCAGTATCGAACGGATCCGCGATGGCGTTCATGGCTCCGACGGCGTCCATCTGGCCCTGACGAGCAGCTGTCACTCCACCGGAGTCCGGGGTAGCAGCTCCAGCTCGGCGTCGTCGTAGACCAACTCGGCTACCGGCACGTTCGGACTGGTGTCCACCCGAACCTCGGAATGCGCCCCGCAGCCGAACTCGGCGTGCACCACCTGCCCGTCAGCTGGGGACAGGTCATTGCCGCAGACGCCGAGGGCGGCCGCGAGCAGTCCACCGAGCGGAAGGTAGAAGCCGCAGTTGACGCACCGGTCGGGGGCACTACGGGCCATCTCCGAGTCAGGGCCGCGGTCACTGTCGTGCCAGCGTTGCACCAGCGCGAGGCGGGCATCGCGACTGAGCACCCGGAGGCGTCCCAGCCCGAGTTCGGGACTCAGCGGCTCCACAGCAGGGTCCTCGTCGATGAGGTAGCCGGGCACCAGCCGCGGATCGTCCGGATCGGTCGGCAGCAGATCGCCGACCCCGAGGTCACCCGCCCGCAGCCGCTGGGTCCAGGGCAGCCAGGCCGGCGCGACCAGTGCGTCCGGCCCGGGCAACAGCACCACCTCGCTGACTGTCACCGGCGTTCCCGGACCCGCCGACGCTACCGTGACCGACCAGCGCCAGCCGCGGTAGCCGGGAAGGTCGGCATCGAAGAGATGAGTGATCGCGCCGCCGTCCTCGGTCTGGTTTGCGACGTGCTGGCCTACCGGGTGCTCGCCAGCCTCAGCCTGCGCCGCCTGCCGGGCCAGCTCCATGGCCTCGGACAGGTCCGAGTTCGGCGCGGTAGTGTCGACAATCACGACTCCGATTGTGCCTCACCGGCGGTGCGCAGGCCTAACTCGGTCAGTGCGACGCGGTATTTCGACGCTCGCGACGGCGGCTGCCGCGCTGATAACAGCAACCCTGGCGGCTAGCATGCTGACCGGTTGCGCCACCTCGACCGCGCAACAGTTGCACGTACAGATCTTGGCCGTCCTCCCGCACGACCCGACGATGTACACCGAGGGCCTGGAAATCCTCGATGGCGTGCTCTACGAAAGCACCGGGCTGGTCGGACAGTCCCGGCTCCGGGCCACCGCGCTGGCCAGCAGCGCCATGCTGCGGGAAGCGGCGTTGCCCGCCGACCTATTCGGCGAGGGCCTCACCGTCACCGAGGACCGGATGTGGCAGCTCACCTGGACCAGCGGGATAGCGATCGAGCGGGATCCGGCGACGCTGGCGCAGCGCCGCCGAGTGACCTACCAAGGGCAGGGCTGGGGCCTGTGCCACGACGGGCACCGGCTGGTGATGAGTGACGGCTCGGATCGGCTGACCTTCCGAGACCCGGGGACCTTCGCACCGTCGGGTCAGGTGGCGGTCCGCCTTGACGGCAAGCCGGTGCGCCAGCTCAACGAACTGGAGTGCGCCGGCGGGTTCGTCTGGGCCAACGTCTTCCAGACCGACCGCATCGTGCGCATCAACCCCAGCACCGGTGCGGTGACCGGGGTCGTCGATGCCTCCGGTCTGTTGCGCACCCAGCCGCAATCCACTGGGGATGTGCTTAACGGCATCGCGTCGATCCCGGGCACCGACGAGTTCCTGATCACCGGCAAGCACTGGCCGTCGCTGTTCCGGGTGCGCTTCGTCGCCGAATCGTCGTAGCGCAGCAGCGTAATCGCGTTTGCTCTCGTGGTGCAGGATGAATGCGTGAAGCGGCCCGCATCTTCATCCGGCGCCGAGCACTCTGGCGCCCCGAGGCGCCGTCGGATCCGCCGTGGGCAACGCTGGGTACCCGGCGACCACCGCGCCGGTCCGGGCCGAACCGGTTCACCGCAGCCGGCTGCGCCGCCGCCGGCCCGCTGGACACCGCCGGCCCCCACCGGCGCCGCCGCTGCAGATGAACGGAATTGGTCGCAGCCGGGCGCCTCCGCGCAGCATCCGTGGGACGACCAGAAAGCTGACCGCCCGCAACCCCGGGATCGGCAGCCACAGCCGCCGCGCAAGATCACCGTCACCCGGGTAGCGGCCTGGCGAAGCAGGCAGCTGGTCGGCGACGGCGTGCGGCGCTTCCACCGGGCCACCACGGCCGACGGCGCCGGCCGGTCCGGGCTGTCCTCGCTGACCTACGCGGCGATGATGGACTATGCGGCCAGCGCCGCGATCGCCGTCGCACTGGCCAACACGCTGTTCTTCGCCGTCGCTACCGCCCAGAGTCGGACCAATGTGGCGCTCTACCTGTTGATCACAGTGGCGCCGTTCGCAGTGGTGGCTCCGGTGGTCGGCCCGCTGCTGGACCGGCTGCAGCACGGTAGGCGGGTGGCGATGGCGCTGTCGTTCGCCGGGCGCGGCTTCCTGTTGATCGTGATGGCGGCACACGTCCACGACTGGCTGCTGTACCCGGCGGCGCTGGGCTTCATGGTGCTCGCGAAGTCCTACGGCGTGCTCCAGGCAGCGGTGATCCCCCGGGTGCTGCCCCCGGAGATCACTCTGGTGAAGACCAACTCGCGGCTCACCACATTCGGGCTTGTCGCCGCGGGAGTGTCTGGAGCGGCCGCCGCCGGGATAGCTGCGTTGACCGGATCGCCGGGAGCGCTGCTGTTCACCGCGGTGATCTGCCTGACGGGAGGCGCCCTGTGCCTACGCATCCCGTCCTGGGTGGAAGTCACCGAGGGCGAGATTCCAGCCTCCCTGCGGACCGAGGCCGGCGATGCAATCGGCTCCGTGCGTCGCCGTCAGCCGATGGGCCGGCAAGTGGTGGTCGCGCTGTGGGGCAACGGGACCGCGCGGCTGCTCACCGGATTCCTCACGCTGTTCGTGGCATTCGCGGTCAAGGCCCAGACGGAGGGTTCACCAGGACGGCAGGTGGTGCTACTCGGCATCGTCGGCGCGGCAGCCGGGGCAGGCAGCTTCCTGGGCAACGGAGTCGGCGCCCGGATGCATTTCGGTAGGCCGGATCAGGCCATCATCGGATGCGTGGTCGCAGGGCTGACTATGGCGGTGCTCACCGCGCTGGTGTCGGGCATCGCTGTCGCGGCGGTCACCGCTCTGGTGGCGGCAACGTCCAGCGCGGTGGCCAAGGTCTGTCTGGACGCGGTGATCCAGCGCGGCGTGCCGGAGGCGTCGCGGGCCTCGGCGTTCGGCCGGTCGGAAACCGTGTTGCAGACGGCTTGGGTGATGGGCGGCGCGCTGGGGGTGTTGCTGCCACCCACCTACTGGATCGGCTTCGCCTCGATCTCGGCGCTGCTGAGCCTCGGTCTGGCGCAAACTGTGTTGATCCGGCGGGGAGCATCGCTGATTCCCGGACCGCGCCGCCGTGGTAGCTCACCGGGGCTGTTGGGAGCGCGTTCGCCCCGATAAGGCTCGGGCCGGCTCAGGGATCCAACTCCTGCGCGACCGCCCGGACCATCTCGCCGATCCGCTTGGTCGTGCGGCGATCGGGATAGCGACCACGTCGCAGGTCGGGTTGGACCGCCGACTCCAGCAACCTGATCATGTCGTCGATCACGCCGTGCAGCTCCTCAGCCGGCCGGCGCCGGGCCTCCGCCACCGACGGCGGCGGCTCCAGCAATCGCACCGACAATGCCTGCGGACCGCGTCGCCCGTCGGCCACTCCGAACTCGACTCGCTGGCCAGCTTTGAGGTCGGTGACCCCGGTAGGCAGCGCGGTAGCCCGCACATAGACGTCAACACCGCCGTCCTGGGTGACAAAACCGAAGCCCTTGCCTGCGTCGTACCACTTGACCTTGCCGGTCGGCACTGACCTCACCGTTCCCTCGTGGAGTACCGCCTGCCTGGACCGCACGACCAGCAAGACGAACGCGCCCCGAACGCACCCGGGACGCGCGTCCCCCAGCCTACGACCTTTCACCGCTTCCGGGCGCTTCCCATCACCCGGAATGGCGCAGTTAGTCGTCGTCTAGGGGGTCGTCGACGATCGCCGGCGCCCAGCACCAGTCGCGTTCGGTCAGCGGCCTGCCGCAGCGCGGGCATTCGCGACGCTGCCGACGGGCAGCGCGCACCGTAAACCACTGCTCATTGAGCCAGCGTCGCTCCTCGGCCTGC
>JBHEMR010000040.1:0-8285 GCA_046262495.1 Pseudonocardiaceae bacterium
GCCGGGTGGCATCGGGGATGGTTTGACATTGCCCAGGAGCGGGCCCTCGTCAGCGTTGCCGCTCATCACGATGCCGGGAGTGGACAGCTCTCGCAGCCGGGCGGTCACCGGTTCGAACAGGGCCCGGGCGGCGCCACCGCACCGCCGGGCGATGATGAGGTGCAGCCCCACGTCCTTGGCCTGAGCCAGGAACTCCAACAGTGGCGCGAGCGGGTTCACCCCGCCCGGGGTGGCCACCAGGTCGTAGTCGTCGACGAGGACGTAGAGCTCGGGGCCCTGCCACCAGGAGCGGTCCCGCAGCTGCTGCTGGGTCACGCCGGCGCCGGGCAGCCGCGCTCGCATCGAGTTCGCCACGTCGCTGATGATCGGAGTCAACACGTCGGCTGACATTCCGTACCCGATGAGATGCTCGGATTCCAGGAAGCCGAGCATGGTGCGGCGGTAGTCGACCATGACGATGCGGGCCTGCTCCGGCGCACAGCGGTCCACGATGCCCCGGGCGATCGTCCGCAGCAGGTTGGTCTTGCCGCACTCGCTGTCGGCGAAGCACAGGAAGTGCGGCTCGCTGGTGAAGTCCAGGGATACGGTGGCGAGTTCGGCCTCGTTGATTCCGATCGAGATCAGGTGCGGCTGTTGCTCGGGTATACGCAACTGCTCGTACGGGAGCCGCTCGGGCAGCAGCCGGACTCGCGGCGCGCGGTGTCCCGGCCAGCCGTCCCTGATGTGCGCGACCGCATCTGCCACCCCGGCGCCGACGTCCTGGGCGCTGGTGACCGCGTCGATCCTGGGCAGCGCGGCGAGGAAGTGCAGCTTGTCCCGGGACAGTCCCCGTCCGGGGCGTCCCGGCGGCACGTTGAGCGCCCCGGTACGGTCGATGTCGGACTCGCCGGCATCGCCCAGGCGCAGCTCGAAGCGGGTACCGAGAAGGTCTTTCATCGCGGGCCGGATCTCGGCCCACCGGGTGGCGCCGATCAACACATGCACCCCGTAGGACAGGCCCTGGGTGGCCAGGTTCACCACCCGCATCTCCAGGTCGGAGACCTCGAACTCCTGCCGGAAACTCTGCCACCCGTCAATCACCAGGAACACATCGCCGAACAAATCTTCATCAAGCTCGCCGCGCTGCTTGCGGGCCCGGAAGTCGGCCATCGAGTCGATACCCAGCCTGCGGAATCGCTGCTCTCGAGCGACGAGCAGTCCGCTCACCTCGGCGATGATGCGGCGGATCGTGTCCGGCTCCAGCCGGCCGGCGACCCCGCCGCTGTGCGGCAGGCCGTCAAGTGAGGCCAACGTGCCGCCACCGAAGTCGACGCAGAAGAACTGCACCTCTTCGGGGGTGTGCGTGAGCGCCAGCGACATCAACATCGAGCGCAGCAGGGTGGACTTGCCCGACTGGGGGCCGCCGGTGACCGCGGCGTGGCCTGCGGCACCGGAGAAGTCCGCCCAGAGCAGGTCGTGGCGCTGCTCATAGGGCTTGTCCACGATCCCGACCGGGACGGCGAGACGACCGTTGCCGAAGAACCCGACCGGGGCCAACCCGCGATCTTCGGTGACCGACAACGGCGGCAGCAACTGGTCGAGCGATGGCGGCGCCTCCAGCGGTGGCAGCCACACCTCGTGGGCCGGGGGCCCCTGTCCGCGCAGCTTGGCCACCACGACGTCCAGCACGCTGGGCTCGCTGATTTTCTCTGGCGGCACGTCGAGCACCTCATGGACCGCAGAAGGCCGGGGTGTTTCGGGTAGGTCCACATAGTCGGGCACGAACAGCCGCGGCCGTAGATCCGAGGTCACCGGCGCCGAAGTGGCCATCGCGACGACCCGGTCGACGCGGTAGGGCCCCGAGACGTAAGCCGCCTTGAAGCGCTCCATGGACGCGGTGTCGAACTTCAGGTAGCCCGAGCCGGGCACCGAGGGCAACTCGTAGGCGTCGGAAACGCCCAGCACCGCCCGGGACTCCCCGGCGGAGAAGGTCTTCAGCCCGATCCGGTAGGACAGGTGCGACTCCAAGCCCCGCAGCTTGCCCTCCTCGAGGCGCTGCGAGGCCAGCAGCAGGTGCATCTGCAGCGAGCGGCCCAGCCGACCGATCGCCACGAACAGGTCGATGAACTCCGGCCGCTGCGCGAGCAGCTCAGAGAACTCGTCGATCACGATGAACAACGCCGGTAGCGGGTCGAGGTCGGCGCCGTTGTCCCGGGCCTTCTCGTAATCCGTGACGTTGGCGAAATTCCCTGCGGTGCGCAGCAGTTCTTGGCGGCGGTTCATCTCGCCGGCCAGCGCGTCGTGCATACGCGAGACCTGAGCCAGGTCGTCGGCCAGGTTGGTGATCACGGCGGCGACGTGCGGCGCGTACTCCATACCCAGGAACGTCGCGCCACCCTTGAAGTCGACCAGCACAAGGTTCAACACCGCCGAGGAGTGGGTGGCGAGCAGGCCTAGTACTAGCGTACGCAGGAACTCCGATTTTCCCGATCCGGTGGCCCCCACGCACAATCCGTGCGGACCCATCCCGCCCTGGGCGGCCTCCTTGATGTCCAGCTCCACTGGCTGGCCGAACTCACCGAGGCCGATGGGCACCCGCAACCGGTCACGAACCGGTCGCGGTCGCCACGCCTGAGCGACGTCGAAGGCATGGGGGTCTTCTGGCAGGCCGAGGAGTCCGAGCAGCCCGGTGTTGCCCAACAGCGGCGCGTCCTCGCCATGGGACTCCGCTGCTCCCAGGCGGTAGGGCGACAGGGCCCGCGCTACCGCCTCAGCCTCGGCAACGGCGAGCGAGTCGGGAGCTCCGAAGAACTCGACCCCGATCGCCCCGCGAGCGCCAATCTGCCCACCCTCGATCGTCAGTTGTAGCCCTCGGCGGCTGGTCAGGGTGCCCAGCGATCCCGCGAGGTCCAGCAGGGTGACCCCGGCCACGCCCTCCTCGATCATGATCTGCTCCGCGCCGGTGACCTCGCCGCCGTCAACGACGATCAGGATGTGCGGCCCCTCCCCAGGCGGGGAACTGCGGGAGAATCGTGGGCGGTCCCGGAGCTGCTCGCTGAGCAGTTCCTCGATCCGGGCCAGCGAACCGGCCATCATCCGCACCGGCCCGACACCATCGACGCGGCTCGGGTGCTGCACATGGGGTAGCCACTTCGCCCACTCCCAATCCACCTTCGCCCGCCCGGTGGTGACCACGGCGACGAGCAGATCGTCGGGAGTGTGGAAGGTGGCCAGCTGAGCCACCATCGAGCGAGCCAACCCGCGCGAGGCGACCGGCTCGCCGGAGATCCCGATCGCGGCGAAGCCGCGAACCGAGATGGAGATCGGCAGCTCCGGCACGATGGAATGGGCCCGGACGAACTGGCGCAGCGCCAGCGTGGTGATCGGTTCCAGCCCGTCGACCGGGCCCGTCTGCGGTGCCACCAGCCGGGTAGCCAGCCGCTGTGATCCCCGGCAGATCCGCACCGTGGCGAAGTCGAGGTCACCGCCGCGGCGTTCCCACATCCGCCGGCTGCTCGCGATCGACCACAATGCGGCCGGATCAGGATGGCTCCACTCCAACGCTGCGCGCTGCTCTTGCGCGGCTTCCCGGGCCCGCTCGCGCATCTGCCCCAGGTAGCGCAGGTAGTCCTTTCGGTCCTCGTTCATCTCGGCCTTGGCCTGACCGCCACGGCTCCCACCGGTGAACATGCCGACGGTTGACACCACCATCATGATCGGGAACATCAGGAACAGTGGGTTGCTCTTGCCGTCGCCAGTAGTAAAGGTGTAACCGACCATGCCCAGTACGGCGACGATCATTACGATCGGCAGGATCTTCTGCACGATGTTGCCCGGCAGGACCCTGGGCACCTCCGGTGGAGCCTCCAGATGCACCTCACCACCGGGCATCTTCGGCGCGGCCAGCCGAGGTAATCGCCGGAACTGCACAGTGCTCATGCCAGTTCGCCTCCCGCGGTTCGCCGCACGGATCAGCCCAGAGGGCGGAGTCGACCACGTGCACAGAGGTCGGTCACCCTAGTGGGTACTCGACGCTGGCTTCGCGGTCCGCATTTCCCGTCGGCCGCGATGGCCCTCGAGGCGTGAGCCGTTGACCGTCAGCGTGGCGCCTCTCGGCGATGGGCTCCCAACACGGTGGGCCGATCAGCGGACGGTGCAGCAGCAAGATGCCCGGGTAGCTGCGGCGCGTTGACTCGTCGCCGCAGGCCAGGAGGCTGAAGCGAACGCACGCCAGGCCGGCTGGTGCCAGGCGCTGGTGCCAGACCCCTCCCTGACGCCGTGGGCTGGCGCATGGATACTCCCCCGGAACTACAGCGCGGCGGGCCGAGCGAGGAGTGCAGCGGGTGCCAACCAATACCAACGCAACGCCGGCGGTTCGACCGTCTCATGCCGGATCGACGGTTCCACCGTCCGGTGTGGGACCGTCCACCGTGTTCAGCAGAGTGACGGTGGTGGCACCCAGCACCCGCATCGATTTGGCGCTGCCGTCGGACGTCGCGGTGGCCAGTCTGGTGCCGATGCTGCTGAAGATGGCTGGCGAGTCCAGCGCGGACGGTGGCAGTAGGCACGGTGGCTGGTGCCTGGCCAAGCTCGGCGGTGAGGCGATCGATCCAGACCGCCCGCTGAGCTCCCTGGGCGTGGTCGACGGTGATTTGCTGCAGCTTCGGCATCGTCGTGATAACCCCCCGCCGCCGCTGTTCGACGACGTGGTGGAGGCCATAGCGGTGGCCGCCCCGGACAGCTATCGGCCGTGGACGCAGAGCACTGCCCGCACGCTCGGGCTAGTCGCTGCCGGGTTAGCGTTGCTCGCCAGCGCCATCGCGCTGCTCCGGGCCGGTGCCGTAGCCAGACCCGAGTTCGGGCTCAGTGCGGCCGCCCTCGCAGGTGCCGCCGCGGTGATCGCGCTGATCGTGGGCGCGACGATGGCCCGGGTGTATGACGACGCCAAGGCGGGCGTAGTGGTGGCAGCGGGCAGCCTCCCGCTGGGATTCGTCAGTGGGCTCTACATCGTGCCCGGCGGAGTCCATGCGGCGAACTTCTTGCTGGCGTGCACGCTGGTCCTGGTACTCGCCACCACCTCGATCACGGTACTCAGCGCCGGCATCACAACGTTCATCGCCAGCGCCACCGCTGCCGCCCTCGGCGCGCTGACCTTCCTGGTCGCCAGTGTGGTTGACCGTCCCGCCGCTGGCATAGCGGCCGGGGCAGCTGCGTTGGCACTCTGCGCCATCTCGGCCCTGCCCCGGCTGACCATCCACCTGTCCCGGCTCCCCATGCCCCAGGTGCCCGGCAGCGCCAAGGACCTGCGGGACGACCCAGGCTTCCCGGACTACACCGCGATCGAGCGCCGCGCAGGCGTAGCACACGAGTACCTGACCGGCATGCTTGCGGGATGTGGCGCGGTAGCAGCGATCGGCGCGGTGCTGGCCGCGGCTGGGGGTGCGTTGGGGATCGTGCTGGGTGCGGTGGTCGCCGCCGTGCTGTTGCTGCGAGCCCGCTCCTACGCCAACGGTCGCCAGGCGATCGCGTTGCTGGTGAGCGGGATGGTCGCGGTAGCCGGGCTGATGGCCGGGTTGCTGGCGTTGGCTCGCCAGCCCGGCTTGCTGCTGATCGGTTTCGGTGGTCTGCTGGTCATCGCGATGTTCGCGTTGTTCGCCGGAGTGGTCTCACCGCAGCGCCGGTTCTCCCCGGTGCTGCGCCAGTCGGTGGATGTGACCGAGGCGATCTTGATTGCCTCGGTCCTGCCGCTGGCCCTGGGCGTGCTAGATCTCTACCAGACCTTCCGGGCACTGTGAGGGCACCCACCGGTTTCCGTCCTCGTCGCAGCTCCCTGGTGACCGTCGCCGTCGCACTGCTGTGCCTTGCAGGACCGGCGTGGCCAGTGGCCGCCCAACCCGGTGATCGGCCGCCAGGAGTACCACCCGCCGTCGACGCGACGGCCCTGCCGACGCCGGCCAGCGTGAACACCACGCCCTACATCGTGAACAACACGGCCACCCGGCAAACGGGTCCGGTCCAGCAGCAGGCAGCCTGCCAGCAGCCGGTCACGGATAATCCGCAGAACCTCCAGGCTGAGCCGCCAGCGCAACGGCGGCTACGGATCCGGCAAGCTCAGCAGTACGCAACCGGCCGCGACCAGCGGGTCGCCGTCATCGACAGCGGGGTGCAGCCGCATCCCCGGCTGATCGGCAGATTGATCGACGGCGGCGACTACATCGAAAACCGCACCGGCCTATTCGACTGCGACGGTCACGGCACCGTGGTAGCTGGCCTCATCGCCGCGGCGCCTGATCCCAACAGCCGATTCGTCGGGATGGCTCCGGCTGCGCAGATTCTCGCCATCCGGCAGGCCAGCACCTTCTACTCGGTGCCGCTGCGCCAACTCGATGACGCCCAGCAGATCCACAGCCCGAGCGCCGGCGACACCGTGAGCATGGCGCGGGCCGTGATGCGCGCAGTGCAGCTGGGTGCGACGGTGATCAACATCTCGGAAGCCGCGTGTTTCCCGGCCGAGCGGGACCAGGTCAATGCGCCGGATCTGCAGGCCGCCGTGCACCACGCGGCGGAGCACAACGTGGTCGTGGTGGTAGCCGCCGCCAACACCAGCAGCACCTGCAAGCAGAACGGCCCCGGTGCCGTCACCACGATCTCCTCGCCGGGCTGGTTCGACGATGACGTCCTCACCGTCGCGGCGACTGACAACAACGGTGAACCGGCAGATTTCTCGATTCGTGGGCCGTGGGTCGATGTCGCCGCACCGGGCACCGGCGCCGTATCACTGGCGGCTGGGCGGCCGGGACTGACCACCGGCCTCGTCGACGCCCACGGCCAGCCGCGCGCGCTCGACGGCACCAGCTTCGCCACTCCGTACGTCGCAGGGGTTGCGGCGCTGATCCGGCAGCGATACCGGAATCTGACCGCGCGCCAGGTGATGCATCGCATCGAGCAGACCGCCCAACACACCGGCGCCCGGGGTGGCCGCAGCGAGGAACTCGGCTACGGCATGATCGATCCGGTCGCCGCACTCACCGCCGTGCTACCTGAGGAACAAGGTGCTGCCTCGGCCCCCATGAACGCAGCGAAGGTCTCTGGTTTCCAAACCCCGCCGCCGGACGACACCCATCCGCGCACCGTCGCACTAGTCGGTTCAGCCGCCGCCCTCCTCCTGCTCGGCCTCATCGTAGTGATCGCCCAAACCACTAAACGTCACCAACAACGCGGCCGCTGACCGGGAGCTTGAGCTTTCCGAGGTCTGAGCCGCCGAGCTCGACACCTGGCTCGGCGCCCTACCGGTGCCTGTGGAACGCCCGCCTCGATGCGCTTGCGGGCACCTGGACAACGACAAGGAGAGCTGATGGACCTCTTCGGAGTACCCAAGAGCTGGGAGTGCGCGGTCCGGTAGGGATCTGGGACTGTCGCCCTGCGCCGTACCGTGCACCTGCCCACCAACGGACCGAAGGCGGACCTCATGACTAGCACCGAGCAGGCCGGATCCGCGAGCGCGCCGATCTGCTGGAGACGTTGCGCAAGCATCGCTACTCCAGCGCTACACGGTCCGCGACCTCACCGACGAGCAGGCGGCTCGACGCACCACCGCGAGCGAGCTGTGTCTAGGCGGCCTGATCAAACACGTCGCGGCGACCGAGCGGGGATGGATCGACTTCATCCTCGACGGCCCCTCAGCGCTGGGGCCATGGGATGAGGCAAGCATCACTGACCGGTCCGGAGAGTTCAGCGTGCTGGCGGGCGAGACGCTGGCCGCACTGCTCGACGAGTACGACACGGTCAGCCGCCGGACCGATGAGCTGGTGGCGACGCTGCCCGACCTCGATATCTCCCACCCATTGCCTGAGGCTCCCTGGTTCGAGCCAGGCGCGCGCTGGTCAGCGCGGCGTGTGCTGCTCCACGTGATCGCGGAGACCGCCCAGCACGCCGGTCACGCCGACATCATTCGCGAGTCACTCGAAGGCGCCAAGTCCATGGGGTAGCAACGCAGCTACCCGTGTGCTGCTCGCCTGCACAACGAAGACTGTCTCGGATAGGCCGCTGGCATGGCTGGTCGGGTGCAACTTACCGACGACGAAGAGCGCCGCTAATCCCAAGAGAGCGAGGATCAGGCCCACCGCCGTCGCCCGCAGGTGGTGGCGCATCGGCTCGTGCAGCATCACCGCGTCCTTGCGGACCAGCGCCGACTCCATCCTGCGGAGCACGAAGCGGTAGGCCTCCACCTGCGCCTTGGTGGTCGGATTCGTGGGCATCGGGTGCCTACCGCTCTTTCCGGGGCTGTACGGTGCCGCAGGATAGCG
>JBHEMR010000041.1:0-11993 GCA_046262495.1 Pseudonocardiaceae bacterium
CGCGCTCCCTCGCAGCATGACCAGAACCGCTTCGATCGGATCTGTTCAGGTGGCGCGCTGCTGGACGTCGAGTTCGGTGAGTTGCGACTGGTGGTGATCTTTCGTTCCGCTCAGGGTGGTGATCCACACCAGCAGGTATCGCGTGGGTGGCCCGGCCCGCAGCGGGATCCGGGTGCTGCCGGCACCGAGGGTAGCGGTGCCGATCAGAGCGGTCTGTTCCAGTCGCGCATTGGGGGAGGTCGCGGTGCGGATCTCGAGCACGGTGCCCGGGCTCGGCGACACCACCGTCACTGAGGCCGCCGCGATGGGCACCTGGAAGCTCAGCATCACGCCGAGCCCCTTCTTGTAGGCGGGGAACTGCTGAAAATATGAGTCAGTCGACCACCCAGTGCGCGGATTGCCATCGAGCAGCTTGCCAACGTCCTTCTGATGGTCGGGCCTGCCGAGCCCAGAGGGATCGTAGACAGACAAGGCCTTGACCTGCACTGGTATGGCCGACGCGGGCAGCACCGTTGGCTTGGCGGCAGCGCCGGTCGGCGGGCTGCCGGCGATAACCAACGGCGCACCGCCGGTATCGGTGAACACCGAGACGACCTGCATGCCGGCGTAGCCGAGAATCGACAGGGTGGCGACGCCCAGCACCGTCATCGACGCACCCAGCTTGATCTGGCGCAGGCGCTGCGCCCGTCGCAGATCGATCGTGCGCCGGACGCGGCCGCCGCGGCCGCCTACCGAGAAGAGGTCCTCGTCAGCGGTCACGGCGTTGAGCTCGAGCACCTGACGCACGGCGGACCCGGTGTGCACGCCGCCGCCGGTACCTGGGCCGGGGATGCAGCGCAGCGCCAGGGTGGACAACTCCACTGGCACCTCGGGCCGCAGGGTCGTGGGACTGATCGGAAACCGGTCCGTTCCCAGCGGTGCCGGTGGCAGGCTAGGCGGTCCGTCTGGCAGCGGCCAACACCCGGTGAGCAGCAGGTACAGCATCGCGCCCAAGCCACGGATGTCGTCGCGGGACCCGCTCGATGCGGGCGGACCCGGGAAGGCGAGTCGGGCCTGACGGTCGGTGGTCACCCGGATCCGGTCCGGATGGTCACAGCCGAGGACCAGACCGGCGCTGTGGGCCGCGTCGACGGCGCCAGCCAAGGGCACCAGCACGTCGGCCGCCACGGACGGTGGCAGCGGGCCGCTATCGAGAAGGTCGACCAGGGCACAACCCGGCGTCCATTCGGCGACGATAACCGCAACGGTCGGGCTGCTCGGGCCGTCACTGTGCACCGGTTCCAACACATCGAGCATCCGCGCTGCGCCCACTACGTCCAGCCGAGCCGAACGCAACGCCCGCGCAACGGCGGTACGGATCAGCGTGAGCTCCGCGGGTTGCTGTGGTGCAGCGATAAACAAGGTCAGCGCAACGTCACGCTCCAGCATCAGGTCGCGGCCGTGCCACAGCCGGGCGGCGCAGCGGTCATCGCGGCCCAGTTCAGACAGCAACAGGTATCGACCTTGGCCGAGAACACATCCGGGAGTCGGCGAAGGGGGAAGGGGCCGGTGTGGCCCTGTCCTCGCCGACTCGCTCACGGTGATGTCACCTCTCTGGGCCGTCCGGGACAGCGGGATTCCGCAGGACATCTCGGTCCTTCGGGACACCTCGATTCTTCCGGACGCTTCGGCTCTTCGGAATGATTGTCAAGCCTGCGGCTCCCGAGGGCTAGTTGATCGAGTGCCGCCTGCCGAGCCGGCAATCGCACTACCGCCGGCCGAGCCGGCAATCGGCCGCAACCCCGCGAAGACTGAGGAGCGCAGCGCATCGGTGAGCTCTGGGGTCCGCAGGACGATCAAAGCGAGGCCCATCACGACCCCGACGATCAGCGTTGTGAGCACCAGGTCAAGCCAGGCGCCGGCCACGCCGTTGAAGTCCGTCACGGCGCGCAGGGCGAGCACTGCGCCCACTGCGGGCACTGCGCTCACCAGGCAGTTACGCAGGATGAACAAGCTGCGTTTGGTCTCCACCCGGCCGAGTCGCCGGCGTAGCCACGCCTGCCCGACCATGACACCCACCACGCACGACAGCGAGTTGGCAGCGGTGAGCCCCAGCACCACATCAGCGTCATCGAGGAATACCGGGCAAGCCAGTAGCAGTGGCAACTTCACGGCCACCATAACGGCGTTGATCATTGTGGGGGTACGTGCGTCGGCCATCGAATAGAAGACCCGCAGCTGCAGCATCGTCACTGCGTACGGCAACAGACCGAAGGCGGACACCGCCAGCGCGGTACCGAGCCGCTCGGCGTTGCTACCCGCCTTACCCAGCGAGAAGAGCGCGACACCGATCTGCTCGCCGGCAAGGGTAAACACCACGGTGATCGGTACCAGCAGCACGATGAGGTAACGGCTGGCTGTCGACAGGTGCTCGACGAGCCCCCGCCAGTCGGCGTCGGCCGCCGCTCGACTCATTCGCGGCATGATCGCTGTGAGCAAGGAGTAGCCGAGTACGCCATACGGTAGTTGCAGAAGCAGCCAAACCAAGCTGTAAATCACTACCCCGCCCGGATCACCTTGCGCTGCCGAGCGGGTGGTGACCACGAAGCCAAGTTGGCCGACAAGCACATAGAGCACGAACCAGGCCGCCATCCCGCAGGCCTGGGTCAGCCGGGAGTCCCATCCCCATCGCCAGCCGAATACAAAGCCGGCCCGGCGCAACCCGGGTATCTGCACCAACGCCTGCGCGACAATGCCTGCGGTCGTGCCCAGGCCCAATACCAGCAACTTCGGGTCACTGAGCCGCGCTGGGTTGACACTGATCTCCCCCGGAACGAGGGTGTAGATCCCTAGCGACACCAGCACGATGACGTTGTTGAGTACCGGTGCCCAGGCCGGCGGCCCGAAACTGCTGCGGGCGTTGAGGATCGCCCCGAACAGCCCGGACAGGCCGTAGAACAAGATCAACGGAAGCAGTAGATAGCCGAACATCGTGGTCAGCTGCGGGTTGGCGTCCGCACCGTCGCCGAGGAACAACGCGGCCAGCAACGGTGCCGCAGCGACAGCGAGGACGCTGGCCGCGCCGAGCGCCACGCAGGCGACGGTGACCAACCGCTGCACGTAGGCCTCGCCCCGATCGCCGTCCTCTTTCGCGGCGCGCACCAGCAAGGGCACCACCACGCTGGTCAGCACCCCGCCGAGCAGAATTTCGTAGAGCATCGCCGGCAGCGTGTTGGAGACTGTGTAGGAGTCGCTGACCACGCCCAGCCCTAGTACGGCGGCGAGAGCGAGCTGGCGGAGGAAGCCGGTGATCCGGCTAACCAGGGTCGCCACCGCCATCGTGCGAGTGGCTGCGGCCAGCGAGTGCTGACTTTTTCTGGGCAGGCCCTCGAACGACTGTTGCGTGCGGTTCGCGGTATCCAACGTCACCCGACTTCCTGTCTTCTGCGTACTCGGCGCACGATCCTGCGGGCCACCAGCAGAACCAAAACGGCGCCGGCGCCCGCAGTGAGCGCGACTGTAACCCTGCTCAACGCGGCGGAGCGCAGCTGCAGGGTGCTCGGCTCGCCCAGCGGGGTGCCCCCCGGGGTGCTCAGCCGAGCATCGACGCTGAACTGACCCGGCCGGCTGACCTTCGCTGGGATGACCAACTGCCGGGTACTACGGGCCGGCACCAGCTGTAGCCCGACTTCGCCCGATTGCAGCCCGGCGGTCTCCGACAGGCTCAGCTGCACCTGCATTCCGACCGGGAGCTCATTACTCACGGTGATCAGCAGTGGGGAATCCGAGGCCGCCAGGCTGTAGGTCCCGGGTGGCTGCACGATTCGCACCGATCGGCGCAGCTCGTCGAGCCGACTGCTCTCCTCGCCGGTGACCAGCGCGGCCCGGCTGGGTAGCCCGCGCCAGGCCGTGGACACGCCACGGAGCAGCCCGAGCCGCAGCGGATCGAGCAGGGTGGCCGGCCGGAGATTCGCGGCGGGGTCCAGAACAGTGGCCACCTGGAGATCGCGCAGGACGTTGCGATCCCGCTGGACCTCCGCGGTGACCGATGGGGAGATCCCCTCGGCGCCGGCCTGCGGCGGGTAGGTCACCGACACGGTGGCACCGGCGGGACGGGTGCTGGCCAGCGTCGGCAGCTCGTGAGGAGTGACGAAACCGGCCGCCAGCAGTTGCCGGGCGGCGCTCAACAGCGCGGTGGCCTCCGTACCGCGGACCTGCCAGCGGCGCGGCGGGACCAGCACGACGGGCCGGCCGCTGGCAGCACGATACGCCAGTGCACCGAGCCCGTCCTGGGTGGACAGCGGGTTCGCGGTGCTAGCTAGTGCGCTGGTCACCAGCGGGTCGACGAGCACACCCACGGGGGCGGCACCGTGGCTGCCGGGTATGCCGATGCCGAGGTTTGTGGTACTTGAAGAACCACCAGCCAGGCTGACCACGTCGGCTGGGGCCGGTGCGGGGATGATGCCGCGCGGGTCCAACAGCACGGCGTGGATCTGGAGTGCGGTGAGGTCAGCCAGCGTTCGCTCATCGAGCATCTGGTCGGCCGGCCAGCTCACCCCGGTTAGGGGCTGAACCCCGAGCAGGTCGCCCACTAGCCGTGCGCCGGTGCTGGTGGCCAGCGCCTCCAGGTCGGTCAGGCCGGCCCGGGACAGCGCGACCAGATCGGCATCGGCATAGGGCAGCGGCAGCACGCAGCGGCCCTGGACGGCGCCGCGCAACCGGTCAAGCCAGGTCCGGGCATCCCGGGCACCGGTGCCGTCGCTGATCCCGCCCGGATGGGACACCCGGTAGCCGTGGCTCATCCCCTCGAGGGTCTCCAACAGCAGCGGGTCCACCGCCACGCACACGGCCGCGCCCAGCGGTGACCCTGCTGGCACCGCCTGTTCCAGCGCTCCCAGCAGACCGTCCAGCCGCCCACCGGGAGCGATGTCGGCGGCCAGTGGGTCCGTTCCGGCCCGGTCACTGTGCAGCAGAACCGGCTCGCCGGGCTCGCTCGGTAGCCGCTCGGGTGCGGCGGCCAGTGGCCACAATACGGTCAGCGGGGCCGGCTGCGAGGGTTGCGCAAGCCCCGGACCGGGCGGTTCACCTGGGCTCGCGGAGGGGATCCCGAGCACCGGCAACAGTAGCGGGACCGACGCCAGCCGCGCGACGCCGCCGAAGTCCGGCTTTCCGTTGAGGTTGACCAGCATCGGGTACACGCCCGGTTCGGTGATCTGCAGCGACTCCAGGTCCGTCCCGCCGCGCAGCGGCACCTCCAACGTAAACGGGCTGCTCTGCCCGGGGGCGAGATCGACCGGCAGCGGCTGGAATCGGGTGACGTGCGGCGCTTCGGTGAGTCCCGCCACGGCCCGCGCGGCCGCGTCGTCGGACCTCACCGGCTCGTCGCGTTGCAAGCGGATCCCGAGTTTGGTGATCGGTCGGTCCCCGATGTTGACCACTGTGCCGGCCACCCGGAGCACCGGTGCGCTGCTGGCGGTGACCATTCGAGGCGACACGTCCGACAGCTCGAGCCGAGCCAGCACATTCGGACGGTCCGGTTGCCTCATCGTCTGCGCGGCTGCGACGCCAGGGCCTAATAAAATCAGCCCAGGGGCAAATAAAATCAGCACCGTCACCAGGACGGCTGCGGCGCCACGGTGGAGCCGGTATCTCATCCGAAAGTACTCATCTGCGGGCCCTCACGCGGAGTCCGTGAGCATCGTGGCGGCGCGCTGGACGAGGCGGCGTTCGTCGGCGTAGGCCAACCGCGCCGGCAGATCAGCCAGCGCCACCCAGGCCACCTCGGTGACTTCGACGTCAGCGTCGGACAGCTCACCACCCACTGCTTGCAGCAAGAAGTGGTGCACCGTCTTGTGCACCCGGCGGTCGTCGGCGACGAACCAGTAGTCGATGCTGCCCAAGACGGCCACTACCGAGCTGTCGATGCCGGTCTCCTCGGCGACCTCACGTACGGCTGCCTGTTCCACGGTTTCGCCGTCCTCGACGTGCCCTTTCGGTAGCGACCACAGCAGCCGGCCGCGCCGGTCCAGCCGGCCGATCACGGCTGCTCGCCCGGTTGCGGTGTCCACCACCAGTCCACCTGCTGAGGTCTCCGCCACGGTACGCATCCGACCGGACCGACTTTTGCCGCTGCCCTGGCCAGGTGTCTTGCGCGCGTCCCTGTCTCGGCTGGACTTGCTGGAGCGCGCAGGCATGGCGCCGATGGTATCGGCGTCGCCGCCCTGCCCGTGGGCCAGTCGTCGCAGCGGAGGAGTTACCCTCGCTCCTCGTGTCGCCCTCACCTTCCGCGCTCGGAAATCGTGTCCCGGCTGCAGGCCGCGCGCAGCACAATGCCATCGTGGAGCTGCTCCGGATCGCGCCGGTCGCCGACGAGCTGGCCGCCCGGTTCACCGCGGCCGGTCATTGCCTGTACCTGGTCGGTGGGAGCGTGCGCGACGCACTGTTGGGCAGGTTGGGCACCGATCTGGATTTCACCACCGACGCACGACCGGACGCCATCCAAGCGATCCTGGCGGGCTGGGCAGATGCCGTGTGGGACACCGGCATCGCCTTCGGCACTGTCGGCGCGACCAGGGCCAGCATCCAGTGTGAGATCACCACCTACCGAGCGGACCGCTACGACCGGGTATCGCGCAATCCCGACGTTATTTTCGGTGACACTGTCGAGGGCGATCTGGCCCGCCGCGACTTCACCGTCAACGCGATGGCCGTCCAACTGCCGTTACAAGGCGGTGGCGGCTTCATCGACCCGTACGGCGGGATGGCCGCGCTGGCGCGCCGGGAGCTGGACACCCCCGCGACGCCGGAGGAGTCCTTCGCCGACGACCCGCTGCGGATGTTGCGCGCGGCCCGGTTCGTCTCCCAGCTCGGCTTCACCCTCGCCCCCCGGGTTCGGGAGGCGCTGATTGCGATGGCGGGTGAGATCCAGCGGATCACCGTCGAGCGGATTTCCGCGGAGCTGTCCAAACTGCTGCTCGGGGCCAATCCGCGGGCCGGTGTCGAGCTGATGGTGGACACCGGGCTGGCGGACTACCTGCTGCCCGAGGTGCCCGCGATGCGCCTGGAGATCGACGAACATCACCAGCACAAGGACGTCTACACGCATTCGTTGACGGTGCTCGAGCAGGCGATCGCGCTTGAGGACGGCGAGCCGGACCTGGTGCTGCGGTTGGCGGCGTTGCTGCACGACATCGGCAAGCCGGCCACCCGCCGCCACGAGCCCGCTGGTGGGGTGAGCTTTCACCATCACGAGGTTGTCGGGGCCAAGATGACCCGCAAGCGGCTGCGTGCCCTGCGCTACCCCACCCGTGTCGTCGATGAGGTCGCCACGCTGGTGTTCCTACACCTGCGGTTCCACGGCTACGGCGGCGGCGAGTGGACCGACTCGGCGGTGCGTCGATACGTCACCGACGCCGGCGATCTGCTACCTCGGCTGAACAAGCTCGTCCGGGCCGACTGCACCACCCGCAACCGTCGCAAGGCGCTCGCGCTGCAGCGCACGTATGACGATCTGGAATCCCGTATCGAGCGGATCCGGGCCGAGGAGGACCTCGCGGCGGTGCGCCCGGATCTGGACGGTAACGCGATCATGGAGCTGCTCGGGTTGCCGCCGGGTCCGCTGGTCGGCCAGGCTTGGCGACACCTCAAGGAGGCGCGTCTGGACCGCGGTCCGCTGTCCCGCGAGCAGGCCGAGGCGGAGCTGCGCCAGTGGGCGCAGGACAACCTTCATGAACCCTGACGACGCCCCGGTCGTCTTGCTCGACGACGACCGCCGGCCGATCGGGCAGTTGCCCAAGTCCCAAGTGCACCACGCTGCGACGCCGCTGCACCTGGCGTTCTCCTGCTACGTCTTCGACAGCTCGGGCGCCGTGCTGATGACCCGCCGCGCCGTGACCAAACGGACCTGGCCCGGAGTGTGGACGAATACCTCCTGCGGTCACCCGCTGCCAGGTGAGGCATCCGCCGCTGCGGCCGCACGGCGGTTGCGCGAGGAGCTGGGGTTGCGGCTGGTGCGCTCGGCGGTGGCACTGCCCGACTTCAGCTACCGGGCGGTGGCGCCCAACGGCGTGGTGGAAAACGAGTTCTGCCCGGTGCTGGTAGGAACCGTCGACGGGGAACCACGGCCCGACCCCACCGAGGTCCTGGAATACCAGTGGGCGCCCTGGTCGGACGTGGTGAGCCTGACCGAGACCGCCCCCTGGGCGATCAGCCCCTGGTCAGCCCTCCAGATTCCGCAACTATCCGCCCTCACCCCCCACGCCGCATCCCTCCTCAACCCCTGACGGCGCCAGGGTCGCGGTCGATGAGGGGGTAGACAGCGGCTGCGGTGAGGTAGGCGGCGGCGGCGAGCAGCAGGAGGTGCGGCGCGTGGCCATTGGGGGGAACCAGGGTGGCAGCGAGGGCGACTGCTAGAACGTAACCGACGTTGAAGACCGTGTCGTAGAGGGCAAAGACCCGGCCGCGCACGTCGTCCGCGACGTCGGCCTGCACCGTGGCGTCCAGGCTGAGCTTCACCACCTGACCGGCCGTGGACAGCGCGAAGGCGGCGGCCAGCATCGTCGGCATGAGCATCGGCAGGCCCAGCGTGATGATCACTATTCCGGCGACCAGCAACGCTCCGCGCACCGTGCGCCGGCGGCCGAAACGAGCCACCAGTAGCGGGCTGAGCACCGCCGCGAGCAGCAACCCGGCGGCGCCGGCGGCGAGCAGTTCGCAGACTCCGGTGAGTCCAGACCGGAACAGCCCGTGCGAGGTGAAGGAGTTGCGGTAGAGCAGCAACGCCACCAGGGTCGCGATCCCGAATGAAAGCCGATGCGCCACGAGCGCCACCAGACCCGCGGCGACGCTGGGTACCCGAGCCGCTGCAGTCAAGCCGTCGCGCAGCCCGTTGGCCACTGCGCGGGTCGCCTCCGCGGGCTCGTCAACGGAATCCGGGCCCAGCCGACCACGATGAAAGCCGGCCGCGAGCACCGCGGCGACCAGCGAGCCCACTACGGCGCTGCCAGTTACCCATGCTGACCCCGTGTTGCCCGGCCCGATCAGGCCGCGTAGCCCGATTGCGCACGCCCCGCCCAGGAGGGTGATGGCCGAGCCGGCGGTGGCGGCCAACGCGTTGGCCTCAACCAGGTGCCGTGGTGGAACCACGTGCGGCAACCCGGCAGACAGTCCGGCCAGCACGAACCGGCTCAATCCGGTCACCAGCAGTGCCCCCAGATACAGCGGCACGCCCGCCACGCCGAACCCCACCGCCAGCGCCACCAGCGCGATCGGGACACCACGCAGCAGATTAGCCATGATCAGGATCCGTCGGCGATCCCAGCGGTCCAGCAGCGCCCCAGCGAACGGCCCCACGAGGGAATACGGCAACAGCAAGACAGCGAGCCCGGCCGCGACCGCCATCGGGTTGGCCTGGCGCTCCGGGTTGAACAACACGGCGCCGCCCAGCCCCGCTTGGAAGACCCCATCGCCCCACTGTGCGGCGAAGCGGGAGGCCAGTAACCGGCCGAACCCGCGGGTGCTCAGCAGTCGCCGCATCCCGAGCCGGTCAGTCACCTTGGAGCAGACCATGGTCTGCGACGACGTCACGACCACGCAGGCTAGCGGTGTCGGGTGCCTTGTGGTGACTTTGTGGTGTGCGCAACGATAGTGAGATCGAGGACGTGGGCGCGGTGAACTCCCTGGAACAGGGATCAGCTCTGGTAGCCGCCCCGGGACTGCAAGATCCTAACTTTCGTCGTACCGTCGTACTGATCATCGATCACGGAGCCTCGGGCACGCTCGGTGTCGTACTCAACCGGCCCAGCGAGGTGCCGGTGCACGACGTGCTGCCGTTGTGGGGCCCGCACGTCACAGTGCCGCGGGCGCTCTACGTCGGCGGCCCGGTGCAACGACGCGCTGCGCTGTGCGTAGCCGCGCTGCCCGCAGGCGTGGACGCCGAGCGCACCGAGGGCATGATCAAGGTTCGCGGATCGCTGGCCCTGATCGACCTGGAGGCGGATCCGGAGCTGATAGCGCCGCAACTGCGGGGACTGCGGGTATTCGCCGGATACGCGGGTTGGGGCGCGGGTCAGCTGACCGGTGAGATCAGCCGCGGCGACTGGGTGGTCGTGCCCGCGTTGGCTGACGATGTGCTGGCGCCGCCCAATACCGATCTGTGGAGTCGAATATTGCGCCGCCAGGGCATGCCGCTAGCCCTGCTGGCCACCTACCCCTCCGACCCAGTGGAGAACTGATGGCACGCACCGGCGCGTCGAAGGGCTGGTTCTCGCGGCCCGTACAGTTGCGCCGCCCTGCCGGGGTAGTGCCAGAGGAACCCGGCCCGGGTCAGGAGTCTGTGTGGGACTATCCCCGCCCACCCCGAGCTGAGCGGGTCGCGCGCCGCGCGCGGATCGTGCACGGCGGGACGCTCGTGCTCGACACCGATGACGTGGTCCGCATACTGGAGACGTCGCACCCGCCGACCTATTACCTGCCGCGCTCGGAGTTCCGGGTGCCGCTACTGGCTGCGCCGCGGTTGACAATGTGCGAATGGAAGGGCGAGGCGTACTACATCAACCTGGAGTTGCCCGACGTCGCGCCGCTGCGTGAGGTCGGCTGGTGGTACCCGCAGCCCGATCTGCGCTACCCGCAACTCACCGATCGGGTCGCCGTCTACGCCGACCGGTTCGACGAGGTGACGCTGGACGGGGAACCGGTGACGCCGCAGCCGGGCGAGTTCTACGGCGGATGGATCACCGCGGATGTCGTCGGCCCGTTCAAAGGCGGTCGCGGCAGCTGGGGTTGGTAGTCCCGTGATCGAGTTGGTGCGTCGAGGGCGTAGATCACGGTCGGGCATAGGCTTCGAGGCCGTGGCGCGCGAGCCGTCTCTGGAGGGTCGTCCGCACGTCTGGCCACTCGGGCGCGATGATGCTGTACCAAGCTGTGTCGCGCCATCCGTCGGGAACTTTCATGTGGCGGCGGTGGATCCCCTCGAACCGCGCGGGAAGCGCCTGCATGGCGGCGCGCGAGCGTTCGTTACGAGCGTCCGTCTTGAGCTCCACGCGCTCACAGCCGAGCGTGTCGAAGGCGTGGCCCAAGAGCAACAGCTTGGTCTCGACGTTCGCTCCGGTGCGCCACCAGGCTTTACCAATCCAGGTCCAGCCGATTTCAAGCCCGTGGTGTTCGGGCCGCAGGGCTAGATACCGAGTGCTGCCGATCGGCGTCCCGCTGCTGCGGTCGAGGATCGCCCAAGCGACCTGCGTGCCTTCGTCCGTCGCTGCCATGGCCTCCACCATCCAGCGATGAAAGCGCACGGGATCGTCGCAGGCGTTGGGGAAGGCTGTCAGGTACCGCCAGATGTCCCGGTCCTGCCCCGCGGTGAACAAGCCGCCTTCGTGCTCGCTCGCGAGCGGCTCGACCACTACAATCTCGCCCGCGATCCGTTCGGTCAGTCCTGCCCATCCGTTCACATCGAACAGGATGGCAGGGCAGTTGGGCCCGGCGCGCGCACCAGGATTGCCACCCCTGGATCACGGGCGTACAATTTTTCGTACGTAGGAGGTGAGCATGAGGACCATGACGTATTCCGAGTCGCGCGCGAAGTACGCCGAGACGCTCAACGCGGTCGTCGATGATCGCGAGGAGGTGGTGATCACTCGGGCGGGCCACGACCCGGTGGTCATGGTCGCGCTGGCGGACTACGAATCCCTGAAGGAAACCGCATATCTCCTGAGGAGTCCCGAGAACGCTCGGCGACTGCTAGCCTCGATCGATCGGCTCGAGCATGGCGCGGGGATCGTGGGAGACCTCGCCGAGTGAAGCTCGTTTGGGACGAGAGCGCCTGGGCGGACTATCTGTGGTGGCAAACCCAAGACCGCAAGGTGCTCAAGCGGATCAACACGCTGATCAAGGATGTGGACCGCAACGGAAATGAGGGAATCGGCAAGCCCGAAGCTCTCAAGCACGGGTTTCACGGCTACTGGTCGCGGCGCATCACCGACGAGCACCGACTCGTGTACAAGATCATCGAGGACGAG
>JBHEMR010000042.1:0-5057 GCA_046262495.1 Pseudonocardiaceae bacterium
CTGGCGGTCGCGCGGACCGAGCGATCAACCACAGATCACCGCCGGGTCATCCCCGCAACGTGTGCGCTGCACCGGGGCCCGGTGGGATACACCAACCTGATGGTCAGCACCAGCAACGCGACGATCGTGTTTGACCCCCACGTCGCCGGCTGCTGTGTCATCACGCTGGACCAGGCCGGGGCCAGTGCGCTCCGCGACGCGCTGACACAATGGTTGAAGTGAACCAGGCCGCTGGCCAACCAGGGGTTTTCACACCATCGACGGTGATGACAATCGCTGCGATGTGACGGAGTGATGAACACGTAACCGTCGACCGTTGCTGCCGGATCCGCCCGCTCTGGCTCACGACGCTGGCCCACCTCCGAGGCCTCACCCGGCTCTACCAGGCGTGGACCGATGAGTGCGTCGGCCAGCGGTACCGCACGGTGTAGCGGTCGGGTGGAGCGCTGGGACTGGTGTCGGCGGTGTGCGTCCACCGAGCGGGTAGACCCATCCGGGATCTGCGGCGTGGGGTTGGACTTATCAATTATGGTTGTGTTGCCCGTGGTGTTCATGCGGATGCAAGTGGTGATGGATCTCCAGACCGTAGCGGCCGCCGGGCTCGGAGGCTCCAGAGACCAGGCCACTGCACGAGGCGTGAGGTGACCCGATGCCATTGATGCCCGCCGACGTTGCCAACGTCGCGTTCAGTACGCCGCCGATCGGCAAACGGGGCTACCACGAAGGCGAGGTAGACGCCTTCCTCGACCTGGTTGAAGCCGAGCTGGCTCGGTTGATCGAGGAGAACACCGATCTCCGCAACCAAGTTGCCCAGCTTGATCAGCAGTTGCGTGCTGCGCCGGTCGCCACCGGAAATAACCTTCGCCCGGTGGGGCCGCCTGGGCCGGTGATAGTCCCGATACGTCCGCCGGTGACGGAACAGGCCTCGCCGGCTGGTGACCACAACGTCCACGCCGCCAAGGTGCTGGGTTTGGCCCAGGAGATGGCTGACCGGTTGACCAGCGACGCCAAGACCGAAGCGGACGCGATGCTCAGCCAGGTCCGCGCTACCTCCGAGCGGCTGCTCTCCGAGGCCAGGGCTAAGGCCGAAGGCATGGTTACCGAGGCCAGAACCCGGGCTGAAACCATGCTCAACGACGCCCGGTCCAGAGCCGAGATCCTCGACCGGCAGTCCCGGGAGAAGGCAGCGTCGCTGGAGGGTGATGCGGCGCGTAAACACACCGAGATCCTCGGTTCGATCAACCAGGAGAAGACTGTCCTGGAGAAGAAGATCGACGAACTGCGCACCTTCGAGCGCGAGTACCGCACCCGCTTGACGACCTACCTGCAAGCGCAGCTCCGAGAGCTCGACGGGCCCGGATCCGCTGCACCCGCAGACCCGATGCGCACCCAGCCGGACTTGGTGGCCTCCGGGTCCGGGGCGCGCACCGAAACCCGCAGTTGACGCTCGGTGGCGTCTCGGCTGGCAACCAGAACCCGAAACGGGGGGGTCCGGGGGATCAGCACAGCGGCCGGTCCCGACGGTGGCGCTGACCGCTCTTACAGATTCCCGCCAGCGCAGCCAGCCGCCGGGCGCCGGTCACCGATCGGTACCGCACGCCGCGTGTCTGTCGGGCCGCCCTGTTGTCCAGCGGGCTCCCACCCGGGCAAACGCCGGGCCGTGGCAGTGACGGCAGTCACGACAGTCCCTTTCGTGGGGAAGTTACGCCGCAGGAGTGGCCCGCCGACCGGCATGCTTACCAGGCGAAGCCGGAGCCGGATCGTGGTCGGGCAGATGGGGGTTGTCGCTACTGCCCGTGGTCGGTCGGGTCTGAAGGATTGCGCGGTCTTCGCGGTCATCCACGGAGTCCCCACAGCCTGTCCACCACTGGTGCACAGTGTCCGAGCACTTGTCCACATGAGGTGGAGGCCGTTGTCGCCGGGGCGGCCCCTAGGGTGTCGCGGCGTGAGTCACACGCCGACCTATGACCAGCTGCGGGGCGAGCGCATCAATGCCGATGTCCCCGCCAGCGAGGCTGACCCGCATCAGGTCGACCCTCCCGGCAAACACCGCCTCCGAGATGACGCGCCCGCTGTGGTGGCGGTAGGTGGTTTCTCGCCAGGACCCGGAGCTGATCTCACCCAGGGCTGGTCGTGGTTCGCGATGGTCGACTCCGATCACCCCGGCAAACAAATTCCTCCGTGATGATGCGCCCGGTGCGGTGGCGGTGGGCGCTCATCACGAGGACCAGGAGCTGATCTTGCTCGGGACTGGCCCTGGTTCGGGACGGCAGAGCCGGTTCGTGCGGATCGGGCCACCACCACGCGGTCGGTGCATTCCTTGGCGGGGACCCACCGTCGAGGGCAGACACCCGCGGCGGATCAGCAGGCGGGCGGTGGCCACCAGCAGCCATCGGAGCAGGCACCGCATGCGCTCCTTCCGCCACCAGCCCCCGCGCGCGACAGGCAGCAGCACACGGATGGTCGGCGTCAGCCGCGACGCGAAAGCCGACCCACTGTAAAGCGGTGACCGCCTCACCACTAGGACCCACATCACGACAGACAGTTACCCGTTCCTTCCCCGAAGGCACCCGTCTCGGCGCACAGGGACTCCCGTAGGTTCGGATAGTGACGAAAACATCGCCAAACATGAAATACTCGCCGACGCAATTCCCCAAGGGGGGCATACGATGTCCACCACAAGCCGCAGCCGGACAAGCTGGCCCGGTGACACGAGGATCTCTTTCCCAGGGTGGCTTTGATGAGTTTGCCTGAGCTGATCGATCAGACGGCCGCAGTCGCCGCCGCGCTGGCTGCGCTTGGCGTGCGCCACCACGATCGAGTGCTGGTCATGCTGCCCGACGGTCCCGGCTTCGACGAATCTTTCGCCGGGGCCGTCCACCAAGACGCAGTGCCCCTGCCGGTAAGCCCACTACTACCCGCACACGACCTCGCCGCAGCCGCCGTCGAGGCAGGCGCCCGGCTGGTGCTGGGCTCGCCGGATCAAATCCACGCATTGGCCGAGTTAGACGCCGAGCCAGCGGTACTGGTCGATGGCCCGCACGGGCCTTGGGCAGCCGCAATGAGACTGCGGAGAGCGTCACGGTACCCGAAGATCGTTAAGGTAGCTGGCGAGCTAGCCGGCGAAGGCACCCCCGACCTCGACGGTGCCGAAGTTTGATCATGAGTCGGCATGCCGGGGACGGTAGCGGCGGGCACCGACATTTTCACCGGGTTATCACCCGGTCTTCCGTCGGGTCAGCCAGACAGGAGGCGCTCACCACCACCGCCGCGCTGCGAAGTCGATCTGCCGACAACGCTCAGCCGTAGCTGTGGTCCCCGCGATCCCTCGGAACCGGCCGTGACCGCGTGATCTTGGTGAGCCGGCGGAGGTTGTAGTGGTGGCGGCTTATCAAGGGTCCGCCGGGCAGTCATTGAGACAGGCAGATCAGCCCGGTGGCGTGTTGAGCTGGGAGTGGGCGGCGAGCAGTGCGCTGACCGTGGCGCACGCCTTTCCACCCCGCATCAGATCGATCGCCGAGCGGAGCTCGGTGATCACGCCCGCGGGGATCTCGTCCCAGTGGTCCACCGCAGCCGCGATCCGTTCGTGATGGTGATGAGCTCCGCGATCGGGGCATCGGCCATGATGGCGGCCACCACAGCCTCGACATCACACAGGAGGCTGTGCTGGGTGGTGTCGGATCTGCTCACGCACGCTGACGGTACTCGGCGATCACGCCGCGTTGGCGACAGAAGTCGCATTGTCGCTTATTTGTGACTACTCCACCGCCTGCCCGACGACGGGGCGTGGCTTATGCGTGGGTCATGCCCACCTGGGCGGTCTGCCATGCCTGCAACACCTCGGCGGACAGTCGGCCGCGGTCGCTGACGCTGTGCCCGTTGTTCCTGGCCCACGCACGGATCGATTTGAGCGTTTCGCGGTTGTAGCCCGCGCCGCCGCCGGTGCTCCTGATGTGGCCGGGGCGGGTGCCGCCGCGGCGTCGACCACTAATCTTTCGCCCTGCGCGGGCATACGGGGCCAGCGCATCGCGTAGCTTCGCACTGTTGTCGTCGGTCAGGTCAAGCTCGTAGGTTATGCCATCGACCGCGAACTCGACCGTGCTGATGTCCTCGGCCGCCTCGCCAGTCAAGTCGTCGACCAGCGTGACGATAGTCTTGCGCGCCATAGGTGTAATCCCCTTTCGTCGATCTCGTTCAGGGCGTGCACCCTAACGCAACCACGTGTTACATCGCCAACAGGCACCGGCGCGAGGCCTTCGAGCACGTTTCTAAACGAACTACCTGCGGTTGACCGGAGCGTAGACGCTGGAGACCAGAAACCTCCGCGAATCGGATCTGCGGGGGCGACAAATCAGCGCGGAATGAGCTCTGTGTCCAGGAACTGCTCGTTCGGGTGGTGTTGGCCTAGAGTGACTCATCTTCACCGTTGGGGTGCCGATATTGCTAGCGTCGGGGGTTCCGGGGTCGACACGGGTGGGATCGCGCAACGTGCGACCACAGCGCGGCGAGGCTGGTCCCACCCGGACGGATTCGGTCGGGTTCACCGCATGATCGCGAAGCCCGCCATTGGTCACCGTGATGGCACCGAGCACGGGGCTCAAGGCGCCCCGATGGTGTTGGGCCGGTGGCCATCAGGAAGGCGGCCGCCAGGATGAACGCGGGAGCACCCCATTGGTGATCGCTGATCCCGCCGCCCTCCACGGCGGTCGTGGAGTCGGCGTGGTTGTTGGCTGGGTATGTTGTTGGCTGGGTATGTCGTCGGCGTCACAGAACTTTCGCCTCGGGTCGACGGCCCCCTGTAGGCTCATGATCTGCGTTCGTTGAGCTTGTCCCCATAGCACACAGCGAGGTTCGGCAGAGCCCGCCAAGACCCCCCTCAGCACCTCGATACGCCCACCGGGCAGCCGACCGGACACCCCCCGATAGGCCAGCCCCAGCACCGGCCGCGCACCCTGTGCGTCCTCCTCGATGACCCTGCTGCTGCCGCGCTGTCCCTGCGCACCCACATGCAACCAGCTGACCTCCAGGAACTGCTCCTCATCCTCGCTACGGCGGCA
>JBHEMR010000043.1:0-12453 GCA_046262495.1 Pseudonocardiaceae bacterium
GACCCATCCATCGCAGCGAGTCCGATCTCTAGCTTGCAAGTGGTTGCGCTGGACTCTCGTACCCATCTGCCCAGCTAGTGCCCCCGGCAGGATTCGAACCTGCGGCCTAGCGATTAGAAGTCGCTTGCTCTATCCGGCTGAGCTACGGGGGCCGGGCGCCGGTGAGCGCCAGTGAGCAGCCTAGCGACGGTTGACTGCCTACCTTCACCTAGCTGGTTGAGGTGTCCAGCGGGTTCAACGCGGCGATGTGCGCCGGACAACCTGGTCGAGCCGGCGCTCGCTGAGCGACGTCGGCGATCACGCGGTGTACTCGTTGGTCTGAGCCGCACTATGCGATAGCACGAAACCCCGACAACCTTGACTTTCGACCGGATGCGTCCGGCCGGTTGTGCACAGCAAGCAGATCATTCACATGTCGATCACGGTCTGCTACCGGAGGTACTGCTCGTGGCGCACCCTGGGTGACGCCGGTCGAGGGGCCGGCATCCCGCCGCGGAGGGCGGGACAGCAGCGCAGGAGGATATATGATCATGAGAGAGACACCGGTAACTGTGGTCGGGACGCTGGTTAGTGACATGCGCCCCCGCCGGGTTGGTCCCGACGCGACGCTCGTACTCAATTTCCGGGTGGCCTGCAACGAGCGTCGGTTCGACAAGGAGTCCGAGTCGTGGGTGGACGGAGAAAGCTTGTATCTGTCGGTGAGCTGTTGGCGGAGGCTCGCCGAGAACGCCGCCTCCTTGGTCAAGGGCGACCCGGTGATCGTCAGAGGGAAACTGCGCACCCGGGAGTGGACCACCGAACAGGGCGAGCGCCGATCAGTCGTCGAGCTGGAGGCCAACTCCATCGGGCCGGACCTGGCTCGCTGTTCCGTCACCGTGCGTAAGCAGCGTTCGGTGGAGCCTTCGCGTTCCGTGAACCAAGATGCTGCGGCATCATCCCCGGAGGATCCGTCAGACCTGCTCGACACGACCGATCCATCGTACGGGGTGAGCTTGTCCGACTTCGTAGAAGCGGCCGGCCCGCTAGTGCCCGTACCCGCTTGAGCAACGAACGGGGTCGGGCGGCGGTTGGCCGCGCTGCCCGGCCCTGGCGGCGACCTCTACGATCGCGGCCGTGGCGGAGTTCATCTACACCATGAAACAGGTGCGTAAGGCGCACGGCGACAAGGTCGTCCTCGACGGTGTCACCCTCGCTTTCTATCCCGGCGCGAAGATCGGCGTTGTCGGGCCCAACGGAGCCGGTAAGTCCAGCGTGCTAAAAATCATGGCTGGGCTCGACCAACCGAACAACGGTGAGGCATTCCTGGCGCCGGGTGCCACAGTGGGCATCTTGGAGCAAGAGCCCGCGCTGAACGAGGACAAGACCGTCTTGGGCAACGTCCAGGAGGGTCTCGGTGAGGTCAAGGCCAAGCTGAATCGGTTCAACGAGATCGCCGAGTTGATGGCCACCGACTACTCCGACGAGCTCATGGAGGAGATGGGGCGGCTGCAAGAGGAGCTCGACCACGCCGACGCGTGGGATCTCGACTCGCAGCTCGACCAAGCCATGGACGCTCTGCGGTGCCCGCCGCCCGACGAGCCAGTGAGTCACCTGTCCGGCGGAGAGCGGCGGCGGGTGGCGCTGTGCAGGCTGCTGCTGTCCAAGCCAGATCTATTGCTGCTCGATGAGCCCACCAACCACCTGGATGCGGAGAGCGTCTTGTGGTTGGAACAGTTCTTGGCGAGTTACCCAGGTGCGGTGCTGGCTGTCACCCACGACCGATATTTCCTAGACAACGTTGCTCAGTGGATCCTTGAGCTCGATCGCGGTCGGGCCTACCCCTACGAGGGCAACTACTCCACCTACCTGGAGAAGAAGGCCGACCGGCTCGCGGTCGCGGGCAGGAAGGACCAGAAACTGCAGAAGCGCCTGCGCGACGAGCTCGCATGGGTGCGATTGGGGGCAAAAGCCCGGCAGGCCAAATCCCGAGCCCGACTGCAGCGTTATGAGGAGATGGCAGTCGAAGCCGAGCGCAGCCGCAAGCTGGACTTCGAGGAGATTCAGATCCCAGCGGGACCGAGGCTGGGCAACGTAGTGGTGGAGGTGTCGCACCTGGACAAGGGCTTCGACCATCGCCTCCTGATCAAGGATCTGTCCTTCACGTTGCCCCGCAACGGCATCGTGGGTGTGATCGGTCCCAACGGCGTCGGCAAGACCACCTTGTTCAAGACCATCGTCGGTTTGGAGAACCCCGACTCGGGCACGGTCAGGATTGGCGAGACGGTGAAACTGTCGTACGTCGATCAGGAGCGGGCAGGCATCGACCCGAACAAGACGGTCTTCGACGCGGTCTCCGACGGCCTCGACTACATCCAGGTCGGAAATACCGAGATGCCGTCCCGGGCCTATGTCGGCGCCTTTGGATTTAAAGGTCCCGACCAGCAGAAACCGGCCCGGGTGCTGTCCGGCGGCGAGCGCAACCGGCTCAACCTTGCGCTGACCCTCAAGCAGGGGGGCAACCTAATCCTGCTCGACGAGCCCACCAACGACCTCGACGTCGAGACGCTGAGTTCGCTGGAGAACGCGTTGGAACACTTTCCCGGCTGCGCGGTGGTGATTTCCCACGACCGTTGGTTCCTAGACCGGGTGGTGACCCACATCCTCAGCTGGGAGGGAACAGACGAAAGTCCCGCATCCTGGTTCTGGTTCGAGGGCAACTTCGAGGCCTACGAGCAGCACAAGATCGAACGGCTCGGAGCGGAGGCAGCACGACCACATCGTGTGACGTACCGCAGACTGACCCGAAATTGACGGGGCATGGGGCGTCCGGTGATCGGGAACGTCGATGGGGGTGGGAGGTGAGCAGCACGGCGCGCGAAGGAGTCCGGACCAGCATGGCGCCCAACGGAGGCGAGGCCGCGTCGCTGGTGGAGTCGGCGATGCTCTTACGCTGGCGCGCGCCAGAGCTGGCGCTGTTGTTGGCCGATCGCGCGGTGACCGCCGGGCAGGACGATAAGCTGACCGTCCTGCAGGCAGACCACCTCGCGGTTTTTGCGCTCAACCGTCTCGGCCGGCACGTGGAAGCGGCTCATCGGCTCTTCCCAGCGATTCGAGATGCCGAGACTCCGCTGGGGCTGCGGCAAGAGCTGCACGTAGAGCTTGCGCACTGTGCGGTCGCGCTAGGTGAATCCGCTACCGCGCTCGGCGCGGTGCAGGCGGTGCTAGCCGCGGGCGATGATGTCGCTCCGGTGCTCAGGGGTGGTGCTCTCGTCGCCGTGGCCGAAGCGTCGGCCGCGCTTGGCCGCGATGATCTCGCCACGTCCGCCCTCGAGGAGGCTGACGAGCTCTACCGCGAGGACCCAAATCTCGACCACGACACCACTCTGCTGTTACGGGCTGCAGTCCGGGCAGTCGACGCAGCGCGTCACCGCCGCCGCGAGGCGGGTGCGGTGGCCGAGGCGAAAGCTAGGGAAGGCCACCACCTGCTGGCGGGGCTGGCCGATCCTGAGCATGAAAGCGGCGAGGTGAGCGCGCGGCTGATGCTCGAGATAACGCTCGCCCTGCTAGATCGTGGTGCCGGTGACGCCGCCATGCAGGAAGTGCGGCCATTGCTGCGGCGTCCGGTACGCGCCGCCGCGGCCGCAGCGGTCGGCCGGTTGCGGCTGGCGTTGGCCACTCGGGTGCACCTCGCCGAAGGTCGCCATGAGCCGGCGCTGACCTTGCTCGCCGACGCGGTCGAGGGTGCTCAGCGATATGGGGTGGACGTCGTCCTCGCGGAGTGTCTTGAGGGTTTGTCCCATGTGCACGAGGCTCGCGGCGAGTTCGCTGACGCTTTGCATTGTGTGCGCGCCGCCCGCGCAGCGGAAGGTCGGCATCGCCGCGATGTGGAAGCCGCGCGTTGCACGCTGCTTGAGAACTGTGGGCCTGCCCGCCGGGAGGAAGCGCGCCTGGTCGACCAGGTGGCTGCGCTACTCGGTGATGCCGGGACGGGCTGTGCCGCCGGGTCCGAGGCGGACACTGGTCCGCTGAGCGTCGAGGTCGGCGTCAGCAGTGCCGCGCAGCAGATCGATCCGAAGACTCTTGAGGCGGAGATCGCACAAGGCGACACCGCTGAGGCGCAGGTGCTTGAGGCGGAGAGTGCGCCAGCAGAAGCCGCTGAGGCGGAGGTACGTGAGCCAGAGGCCTCGGAGGAGGGCGCCGAGGTGGAGGTTACGGAGGCGGCAGTTCTTGTGAAGGACGCCGAGCCGGAGATCGCTAAATCGGCCCCTGCTACACCGTCGGTTTCGTGTATCGCCGTGGGCGGATCGCCGGGGTCGTCGTCGGTTGCCGAGGATCCGATCCCGGTATCTCCAGACTCCGCGGCCGCCGAATCGTCGAGTGGGGCCGATTCATGGCAGGCCGGGGCGCGGCACCGCCGCGGTGTTGGTGCCTTGGTATCGGTAAGTGATTTGCTGCCCGCGTCGGCGTTGTCGGCTGGCCGCTCCGGCCGGCGTCGTGCGGAGGACCGTGCTGCCGAAACGTCCACGGTCGGGATGGGTCAGATCGGCGATCCCGACCCCGAACCGAGTGGCGCGGGTGATCGAGGGGCTGCGGAACGTTCGGACGCACCTCCTGTTCCAGTTGTGGTTTGTCCGTTGCCGCTTCAGCCGCCGTTGGAGTCGTCGGGCACCCAGGAGGGTGAAGCCGCCGATAACGAGCCGTCGGCGGAACCCGAAGATTATCCGCAGACACGGCGGGAGTTGTCGGTTTCTGGGCCGCCGCCCGCTCCGACGCCCCGAGCCCTGGACTGGGAACCCACGGATGAGGAAGTAGCCAGCGACGAGGCTACGTCTCAGATGGGCCTCGGTGATCTGCTCGCTGAGGCACTCGCTGCATACCAGGAAAGTCGGGATATCCACGCTGGCGCGCGATCCGCCGGGATGCATGGCGATGACGGTTCAACCACCGCTGACATCGACACCGATCGCGACGTGTCCCGCTATCGTGGTCGAGGAACGCGCTGGACGGCCGGCCTAGCGTTAGCCCCGACGCCGATCGACGGGAATTCGGCCGGATCGGATCCGGTCGACGCAGACGCAGACGATTCCGCTGCAGCGGTCACCAACCCCCTGTTGCGGTTGCCAAACCTGACTGCTGAACCACGGTGGGATTCCGCCTGAGGCGGGTCTCCCATCCGCAGCGGCGACTATAAAAATGGGTTGGAAGGGGCCTGCTCTTACCTCGTACATGGATACAGCAAGATCGTCGGTCGACCTCTAGAAGGCGGCTCGGGAGCCGACCGGAGGTGGGTAGTTGGCGATGTTCAGTACGGACGTCGCGGTGCGCTGGTCGGACATGGACGTCTACGGGCACGTCAACAACGCCCGAGTGGTTACGCTGCTGGAGGAGGCGCGCACCGAGCTACTGTTCGATGAGGGTGCCCGGCGGGGTGCCCATACCCTGGCCGAGGGCGTGGTCGTCGTCGAGCTGCTGGTCCGCTACCGGCAGCCCCTGGTGTATTCGGCTAGCCCGGTGCGGGTGCGGTTGTGGGTCAGCGAGCTGCTGGCCGCCTCCTTCGCCCTGGAATATGTCGTGGCGGGCACTGACGGCGACGCAGTCACCGCACGCACCCAGCTCGCCGCCTACGACATTGCCGCGCAACGGCCACGGCGCTTGAAGCCCGGTGAGCGAGAGTTTCTGGCTGCGTTTCGAGACGGGGGTAGCGGTGGCTGAACTGTGCATACCGGATACGACCGAGCGGAACGATCTGGGAGCCTTCGTGGCCCGCGCGGTGTGGTTGGACCGCGATGCGATGGTGCGGCTGCGGGATGTGGACGGCCGGGTGCACGCCTGGGTCGATACGCCGTTCGACACGCTGGTGACCCGCTCAGTGCGGGGACTAGTGCGGCCCGGTGATATCATGGTCAGGAGCACGGACCTGCTGGTCGCGGTGGCGGTGGTCGGCGCGGCGGTGTCCGACCCTGGCCAGGTGCAGGATGCGCTCTGGCGCTGCACCTTGCCGCCGGAAAAAGGTTGGCATGCAGTGGATCAGGTGCCCGCGGACGTGCTCGCCGATCTCACCGACCAGGGTGCTGCCGTCGCCAGGCACAACCCCGGCCTGCACGGCACGCCGCCCGCCGCACTGCTGGACCAAAAGGTGATCACCGTCAGTGGGGCCGGATTCGAAGTGGGAGTCCCGCTGCGCTGTCTGTTCGCCCTGTCGGGCATGGGCTTCGTGGGAACCTCCGCCGTGAGCGAGACCGTCCGAGTCTCGGCCACCGACTCATGGCTGCGGCTGGATGCCCGCTACGGTGCCGTGTTGCGTCGCCGGCACGCTGCGCTGCCACTGCTCGTCTGATCCGATCACACCAGCCAGACAGCGGTATCAGGCGGCAGGACATCGCCGCTGGGCGGGAGCGGGCCACTGGCCAGCAGCACCTGTCCCGGTGGCATTGACACCTGCGTGTCTAAGGTATTCAGGCCGCAGACCAGCCCGCCGCCCTTACGGCGGAAGGCCAGGCATCCGGGCGGTGCGCCGTACCACTCCAGCTCGGTACCGGTAGACGCGTTGTGTCCCTTGCGCAGTTCCAGGGCCCGCCGGTAGAGCGACAACGTCGAAGTCGGGTCCTCCAGCTGCGCTTCCACGGTGCGGTCAGCCCAGTTGCCGGGCATCGGCAGCCAGGTGCCGGGGCTTGCGCTGAATCCGTACGGCGGGTCGCTGCCCTGCCAGGGCAGCGGGACCCGGCAGCCGTCGCGCCCGCGTTCGGTGTGCCCGGAACGCCTCCACACCGGATCCTGCAGCGCCCAGTCGGGCAATTCGACATTCGGCAGGCCCAGCTCGTCTCCGTTGTACAGGTACACCGGTCCGGGTAGGGCGAGTTGCACCAGCGCAAGCGCCCGTGCCCGGGCCAGGCCGACCTCACCTCCGCCGTAGCGGGTCACCGGACGGACCGAGTCGTGGTTGGAGATCGTCCACGTGGCCGGTGCGGGACTGCCCTGGACAGCCATCAGCGAGTGTTCGATGGCCTCACGGACGCTGCCGGCGTCGAAGTCTGCCTCCAGCAGCCGGAAATTGAACCCCAGGTGCAGTTCATCAGGGCGGATGTAGCGGGCGAACGCGGCGTCATCGACCACCCAGATCTCACCGATCGCCATCCGTGCCGGGTACTTATCAAGCACCTTGCGAATCATCCGATGGATGTCGTGCACACCGTCAGCGTTGAAACGGGGATCGGCCACGTCGGTGTCGAGCAGACCAGGGCAGGTCTCGATCGGCTGCGGCATGTCAGGCAGCCCGGCAGGTTTGGCCATCCCGTGGGCCACGTCGATGCGGAAGCCGTCCACTCCACGGTCCAGCCAGAACCGTAGGGTCCGTTCGAGATCCGCGGCTACCTCCGGGCTGTCCCAGTTGAGGTCTGGCTGCTCCGGGGCGAACAAGTGCAGGTACCACTGCCCGGCGCCGTTGATCGAGGGGGGCAGTTGGGTCCACGCTGGACCGCCGAAGGTGCTTGTCCAGTTGTTCGGTGGCCGCGAACCACCGAAGCCGGAACCGTCGCGGAAGAGGTAACGCGCTCGCTCGGGGCTGCCCGGCGCTGCCGCGACGGCCGCCTGGAACCATTCGTGCCGGTCAGACGTGTGGTTGGGCACCACGTCGATGGTCACCCGTAGCCCGCGTCGATGGGCGTCGGAGATCAGCCGATCGAAGGCGCTCAAATCGCCGAACAGCGGGTCGACGGCGCGCGGATCGCTGACGTCATAGCCGTGGTCGACCATCGGGGAGCGGAAGAACGGAGTGAGCCACAGCGCGTCCACGCCGAGTAATTCCAGATAACCCAACCGGCTGCGAACGCCCTCTAGATCGCCGACGCCGTCACCGTCGGCGTCGGCGAAGGAACGGACGTAGACCTGGTAGAACGTGGCATCTCGCCACCAGTCCTCGTCGTCAGCCAGTCGGCGGTCGTCGGCGCGTCGCACGAGGGTCAATCTTGCCACTGGAGTCGGCGGCGACCGTCGAATTTCAGGTCAAAGAATTCACCAAGCTGTTTGCTGCCATCTGCAGGTAGTTCCAAAGCACGGCCCGGTGAGCCTCACCGAGGTCGGCTTCATCCACTGCGATGCGCATGCAACACAGCCAGGCGTCGCGTTCGGTCGGCCCGATCCGGAACGGCACGTGGCGCATCCGCAACCGCGGGTGTCCACGCTGCATTGAGTAGGTGTGTGGCCCACCCCAGTACTGCACGAGGAACATTCGCAGCCGCTCCTCGGCGGCACCGAGGTCCTCGTCAGGGTAGAGCGGGCGCAGCACCTCATCATTGGCCACCAGCTCATAAAAGCGGCCGACGATCCGGCGGAACATCTGCTCGCCACCGACGGCCTCGTAGAAGTTCTCCGGCGCAGCCACCCCTCCATCTTGCCCTGCCGGGGCCAAACGCGGGCGGGAGCCTCAGGTCGGCGGGGCGGGGAGACCGGCTGGCGAGGGCGCCGGAATCCCGGCCTCAGCGAAAGCCGCCTTGATGCCAGCCAGCAACGCCCGCTGCACGGCCCACTGCCGCCCTGCTTGGACCTTGGTTGTGATCCGCAGCGTTACGCCGTCGGAATTTATCGACTCGACGCCGAGGACCTGAGGTGGTTCGAGCACATCGGCGGCCAGCGCGCTGCCGTCGGCGGTGAGCTCAGTGGCAGTACGACCGGCGAGCTCGGTAGACGCCTGGATGTCTGCGTTGTACCCGATGGGGAGGTCGACGACGGCCACCGAATAGTCCTGGCTGGAGTTACCAACGCGCAGTACTTCGCCGTTGCGGACGTACCACACGGTGCCCTTGGTGTCCCGCAGGGTGGTCACTCGCAATCCGACCCCCTCCACGGTGCCGGTGGCTTGACCGAGGTCGACCACATCGCCGACGCCGTACTGGTCCTCCACCATCATGAACATCCCGGACAGAAAGTCCTTCACCAGATTCTGCGCGCCGAAGCCAAGCGCAACACCGAGAATGCCGGCCGAGGCGATGATCGGACCGAGGTTGATCCCCAGTTCGCCTAGCACCAGGGTGCACGCGACGCCGTAGACCACGAACGTCAACCCCGAGCGCAGTACCGAGCCGATCGTGCGGGCTCGTTGGGATCGTCGTTGCCCTAGTATCCCGGTGCCCCGCCAGGACTCCGGGGCCCGCTCCCGCAGCGGCCGAAGCAAGCCGGGCGGTGGTCCCTCGGCCGTCACCTGGGTCAACCGGTTGATCGTCCGGTGCGCCATCAGCCGGATCAGTACCGCCAGTACGATGATCAGCAGGATGCGCAGTCCGGTCCCCACCACCGCATCGGCGTAGCGGGACAGCAGGTCATTGTGGGTGAAGTGGTAGATGCGCGAACACCACGATCCCGTGTCCCGGGAACAGTCGGGCTGGGAGATCATGTGGGCGATCAGGGAGGCGATCGGCTGGAGCACACGGGGGACTGTATCCGTGACCTCTCTGTGACCACGGCTCGTGGCCGGTTCGACAGCTAGTCACCAGCGCGAGTCCCGTTCCGACACGTGCGCGATCGCCGCTTGGTGTGGTGGACTAGTCCCGCGCATTGGTGGAGGTGGTCGCGTGCACGACCGACAACCCAGCCCGGAGGGTCACCCAGCGGGGGCGGACCGGCGGACCGCCTCGCGCTCAGGAACCTCAACCGGGCTTCTCGGAACCACTGTCGTCGTCACGGAGCCGGCTCCCACTACGGGTGCACCGGTCTGGGGACGCCGGCGGGTATTGCTGCTCAACGCGAGCTTCGAGCCGTTGACCGCGCTGCCGTTGCGTCGGGCAATCGTATTGGTGGTGTGCGGCAAAGCAGATGTAGTACATGGTGACGCCGCGGGCCTAGTACTGCATTCCGCGACCACCAGCGTCGTGGCTCCTTCGGTGATCAAGCTTTGCACTTTCGTGCGGGTGCCCTACCGGGCACGGGTCCCGATGACCCGGGCGGCATTGATGCACCGGGATCGTTACCGCTGCAGCTATTGCGGAGCCCGCGCGGAAACCATCGACCATGTGGTGCCGCGCAGTCGTGGTGGCGAGCATTGCTGGGAGAACTGCGTGGCCTGCTGCGCGCTGTGCAATCACCGCAAGGCTGACCGGCTGCTCAGCGAACTGGGTTGGAAGCTGCGGGTGGCACCGCGCGCTCCGCGGGGGCAGCACTGGCGGTTGCTGGCCACGGTGCCCGACGCCGACCCGTTGTGGCTGCCCTACCTTGGCGAGGTCGCCTGAGGCTAGCGGCTACCTGGTGGGGCGGGGACCGACTTCGGTCAGCTACCGTGATCCTGTGACATCGCTGGAGGTCATCCTCATCCTGGCTGGTGTTCCGCTAGCCATCATGATCTTGTTGGGGCTACTGACGCTACGGCCGAAGTTCGCTCGGACCCGCCGCTACCGCCCCGGCGAGCAGTGGGACCACCCACCGGTGTTGTGGACGGCGAACCCTGAGGCTTTGCGCGACAAGGCGGCTCAGCATGGCAGCCGGGATGGATCCGGTGAAGCCCGCGGAGGCGCTCGTGGCAACTGGTAACAAGCAGCACCGGGATCCTGCGCGGCGGGACCGTTCTCAGCGCGACGGGCACCAGCGGGCATCCGCACCGGGCGAGGCTGTCGTCGGCGCAGGTCGGATCTCCGCCGCGCGAATGGTCACGCCGGTGCTGCCCACGCTGCCGTTCACCCGGTCGCAGCTCGCTACACTTGACGATGCGTTGGCCCGGGCCAGTCGCAGCGCGAGCCTGCACTTCGGCGTCTACCTCGGTGACCTCGGTGCGGACACCCGGGGTCGGGCTGAGATACTGCACGACTCGATGGGTAAGTGGGCCGACCATGCGGTGTTGGTGGCCGTCTCGCCCGGACAGCGGGTGGTGGAGGTGGTCACCGGCTGCAAGGCCGCCCACCGGCTTCCGGACCGCGGGTGCAAACTAGCCGTGGAGAGCATGGTCTCGTCGTTCAAAGCGGGCGATCTCGCTGGAGGGCTGACCGCTGGCCTGCGGATGCTCGCCGACCACACGGACTCGTGAGTCACGAGCTACCGGTGTCGAAGGCGCGGGCGGCCAGCGCCCGGACCACGCCAGCTCGCCCCTCGGAAACCAGTCGACGGAGTGCAGGCGGGTGCTCAGCGGCTTCGAGCCACGTGCCCGCGGCGTCCACGCAGCGCTGCTCGACGACCCAGGAGGGAAACAGCCCGACTACGCAGGGCTGGGCCCGCTCGGAGGTCCGGCGGTCCCACACGTCGGCGATCTCGGTGAAGTACCTGTCCAGGTAGGGCGCCAGCAGCTGCTTCTGCGCCGGGTGGCTAAAGCCTCCGATGATCGTCTCACTGATGGCGTTGGGCAGCTCGTCGTCGCGCATCGCCCGCTGCCAGGCGTGTTCCTTGTCAGCTGGGGTGGGCAGCAGCGCCCGGGTCCGCTCGGCTTGCCGTCGCCCGGTCGCGGTGGCGTCGCGGTTCTGTTCGGCGGCGATTTCGTCCTCGCCCATCACGCCGTGCGCGGCGAGCGCCTGCAGCAGCCGCCAGCGCAGGTCGGTGTCCACCGCTAGCGCCTCGGGCACACCGTCCCCGGCCAGCCAGCCCGCCAGCGCATCCAGTTCCGGCTTGCCCAGCAGCGATGTGGTGAGCGCGTTGACCAGGGCGAGCTGTTGGTCGGAGCCGGGGTCGGCCGCGTTGACGAGGTTCATCAGCGTCCCTGAAAATCTCGGCCAGCCCTCTTCGCCGGCCCAGACCGGATCGGCGTAGGAGGACAACGCAACCTGCGCCTGCGCCAACAGCCGTTGCACGACGCCCACCTCGGTCTCGGCGGGCAACCCGGCCAGCACCACGGCGACGAAGTCCCTGGCCTTGAACTCAGCCTCGCGAGTCATCTCCCAGGCCGCCGACCAACACAGCGAACGGGGCAGCGACTCAGTGATGTCGCCGATCCGATCGACCAGCGTCGCTAACGATTGCTCGTCGAGCCGCATCGTGCAATACGTGAGGTCGTCGTCGTTGACCAGGACCAGCTGACCGGCCGGAACCCCGACCAGCTCGGACACCTCAGTGCGCACGTCGCTGACGTCGAGCTCCACCCGGTGCGTGCGCACCAGCGCGCTGCCAGGCCGGTCGGCGGGGGAGTCGTAGACGCCGACCGCGAGGCGGTGCGTGCGCTGTTCACCAGCCCCGGGGCGGGCCCCATTTTGGAGCACCGCGAAGGAGGCGAACGCACCGTCACCGTCGACGGTGAACTCCGGTCGCAAGGTGTTGAGCCCGGTGGTCTCCAACCACTGCGCGCTCCAGCCGGACAGGTCGCGACCAGACGCTTGCTCCAGCGCGGCCAGCAGATCAGCGAGCGTGGCATTGCCCCAGGCGTGTCGAGTGAAGTAGAGCCGCAGACCGCCGAGGAACTCGTCTAGACCGACGTAGGCGACCAGCTGGCGCAGCACGCTGGCGCCCTTGGCGTAGGTGATGCCGTCGAAGTTGACCTCGACGGCTTGGACGTCGGGAATGTCGCAG
>JBHEMR010000044.1:0-4600 GCA_046262495.1 Pseudonocardiaceae bacterium
TTGCCCGTCCACCCCGGTGCCGGCGAGGGGGCCGTCAGCACGGTCAGCGAAGCTCGTCCGTCGCTGCGCTCAGCGAGGGCGCGCGCGAGTGCCCCGGTGCCGTCGCTGCTCCCGTCATCGACCAGCCACACGGCGAGTTCACCCGGGTATTCCTGGCCGAGGAGCGTCGGCAGCGTCTCGGGAAGCACCGCCGACTCGTCGCACGCCGGCACGACGAGTCCGACGCTGGGCCAGTAGCTGGGCTCTGGTGGGTCGGCCGATAGGCGGGGGGTAGCCAGCCAGAAGCCGCCGTTTCCGGCGACGAGGTAGCTCCACGCCACAGCAGACACCGTCGCGAGCCTGCCGAGCAGCGGCATCCGCCGAGCATGCCACCACGCCAGCGCGGCGCATAGCTGCCAAGCAACAGTGACTGTGACTCAAGTCACAAAAGAAAAGTGGGTGCGTAGCCGCAACGATCTTTGGGAACGCCACCGAGGCACCTGGAATTACGGGGGCGTATAAAGATCATCGGAGGGACGTTGTGGCCGCACCGACAGTTGCCGATTACCTGCTCAGCCGCTTACGGGAGTGGGGCGTAGAAACCGTCTTCGCGTACCCCGGAGACGGGATCAACGGCTTGTTGGCGGCCTGGGGCCGGGCAGAGAACAAGCCGCAGTTCGTGCAGGCCCGGCATGAGGAGATGGCTGCGTTCGAAGCGGTCGGGTACGCGAAGTTCACCGGGCGGCTCGGGGTCTGCGCGGCGACCTCGGGGCCTGGCGCGATCCACCTGCTCAACGGGCTCTATGACGCCAAGCTTGACCACGTGCCGGTGTTGGCGATCGTCGGGCAGACCAATCGCAGCGCGATGGGCGGCTCCTACCAGCAAGAGGTGGACCTGCTGAGCCTGTTCAAGGACGTCGCCAGCGATTACGTACAGATGGTCACCGTTGCCGAGCAGTTGCCCAACGTGTTGGATCGGGCGATCCGGACGGCTCTGGCGCGGCGGGCGCCCACCACGCTGATCGTGCCGGCCGATGTGCAGGAGCTCGAATACACCCCGCCGACTCACGAGTTCAAGATGGTGCCGTCCAGTCTGGGTATCCGCTGGCCTGAGCTGGCCCCAGATCAGGCCGCGCTGCGGCAGGTGGCGGAGATCCTCAACGCCGGCAACAAGGTCGCGATCCTGGCCGGTTCCGGAGCCCGGGGTGCGGCCGTCGAGCTCGAGCAGGTCGCCGACCTGCTGGGCGCCGGGGTAGCCAAGGCGCTGCTGGGCAAGGACGTGCTGTCCGACGAACTGCCGTACGTCACCGGATCCATCGGGCTGCTCGGCACGCGACCGAGCTACGAGATGATGCGCGGGGCTGACACATTGCTGACGGTCGGGTCGAGTTTTCCCTACACCCAGTTCATGCCTGAATTCGATCAGGCTCGAGCGATCCAGATTGACCTCGATCCTGTCATGATCGGCATGCGTTATCCCTACGAGTTGAACCTGGTGGGCGACGCGGCGACCACCTTGCGTGCCCTGGTCCCCCTGCTGGTCCGCAAGGAAGACCGGTCCTGGCGGGAGAGCATCGAGGCCGATGTGGCGCGCTGGTGGGAGACCATGGCTATGCAGGCAGGCCTTGAGGCGGAGCCAATCAACCCGATGCGGTTGTTCTCCGAGCTGAGCACCCGGCTGCCCGATAACGCAATTGTCACTGCCGACTCCGGGTCGGCAGCCAACTGGTATGCGCGGCAGTTGAAATTCCGGGCCCATATGCGCGGATCCCTATCGGGAACCCTCGCCACCATGGGCCCCGGGGTGCCCTACGGGATCGGGGCGAAGTTCGGCTGCCCGGACCGGCCGGTGATCGTGTTCGCCGGGGATGGCGCGATGCAGATGAACGGGCTCGCGGAGCTGATCACCATCAAGCGATACTGGGAGCAGTGGTCGGATCCTCGGTTGATCGTCGCCGTGTTGCACAACGACGACCTGAACCAGGTCACCTGGGAGATGCGCGCGATGGGGGGTGCACCCAAGTTCGTCGAGTCCCAGAGCCTGCCTGATGTGGACTACTCCGGCTTCGCGGCAAGTTTGGGCCTGCAGGCCATCGCAGTCGACAAGCCCGATGACATCGCTCCCGCCTGGGACCGCGCGTTGGCCGCCGACCGGCCAACGCTGCTGGACGTGCGCTGCGACCCCAACGTCCCACCGGTGCCGCCGCACGCCACTTTCGAACAGATCACCGACGCCGCCGAGGCCATGCTGGCCGGCGACGAGGATCGCTGGGGAGTGATCAAGCAGGGGGTCAAGACCAAACTTCAGGAGTTCCTGCCGCATCGGCAGCGCTGAGCGTCGAGGAGCGGACATCGCCATGCTGTTCACCCGCCGTCCCGCTGAGCTCGAATCGGATCGCCCACTATCGGCCTCTCACGGCGCGATGGTCTCCGCTGAGCATCTCCTCGATCGGATGGGGTGGAACGTCGAGCACGGCCGGTTCGAGCGGGCCCTATCCGGGTTGACCGCCGCAGCAGCCGTGGTAAGCGCGGCAGAATCTACCCGGAGCATTACAAAGCTAGCCCGCGCCGGCCGCACCCGATCAGTTGCAGGGAGCCGACAATGAAAGCTTGCCGTCCCGCGATGGCGACCGCGCTGACCGCCGCGGCGATCGCCCTGGCCGGATGCGCCGCCGGCAGTACTCCCACTGCTCAGACCGCGTCCAGCTCGCCGTCGATACCGGCGAACGCACCCGCCCTGGAGCAGGCCTACGTCAGTGTGGTGGCCAAGGTGCTGCCCTCGGTGGTGCAGATCACCAGCGACCGTTCACTCGGTTCCGGCATCGTCTTCGATACCAAAGGCGACATCGTGACTAACGCCCACGTGGTGGGCCGGGCGACCAAGTTCCAGGTGCGTCTGGCTGACAATCCGAAGGCGATTTCGGCCACGTTGGTTGGTGCCTACCCACCCGACGACCTCGCCGTCATCAAACTCGATCAACCTCCGTCGACGTTGCACCCGGCGCACTTCGGCGATTCCTCGAAGCTGCAGGCCGGGAACATCGTGCTGGCCATGGGGAACCCGCTCGGGCTCACCGGTAGCGTCACCGACGGAATCGTCTCGTTCACCGGCCGCACCGTCACCGAGCCCGCCGAAGGTTCCTCCCCGCCCGCGACGCTGCCCGACGTCATCCAAACCAGCGCCGCGATCAACCCGGGCAACAGCGGCGGCGCGCTGGTCGACCTGGCTGGTGACGTCATCGGGGTTCCTACGCTGGCCGCGCTCGAGCCTCAGTCCGGAGGCCTCGGCGGCGCCGCGCCGGGTCTGGGATTTGCGATTCCCAGCAACCTCGTTACCGACATCGCCGGGCAGCTCATCGCCCACAACGGCCACGTGGTCAACTCGCATCGGGCTGAGTTGGGTGTCCGGGTGGTCACCGTGGTGGACACGACCGGCCAACCTGCTGGCATGGGTGTGGTCAGCGTGGTGCCTGGTGGCCCGGCTGCCGCGGCTGGGATACAGCCCGGCGAGGTGATCACTGTACTGGATAACACCACTGTGCACCAGGCCTCCGACCTGGCCCAGGCGTTGGCCTCGCTCGATCCGGGTCAGAAGGCCGGAGTCACCCTGACCACCGCTCAAGGTACCACCCGCACTGTCACGGTGACCCTGGGCCAGCTAGCAGGCAGCTGAACCTCTTTTTGTGGGTGGACGGGCTAGCCTTCGGCCGGACCATCCTGCTCGGCGAGGTACGCCTCGAACTCCGCGGCGATCTCGTCACCGGTGGGCAGCGCTTCCGTATCGAGGGCCACCAGGGGGCGCCGGTCAGACCCACCAATCATGGCGTCGAATTGCGCTTCCAGGTTGGCCACCACTGACATGCTCTCCGGGGAGCGGGCGACCTGCTCGTTGACCTCAGCGAGGACGCGCTGCGCCGCGGGGAGTAGCGCATCCACGGGCAGGTTCAACCCACTGCTGCGAGCTAGGTGCTCCAACAGGCCGCGAGCGGATTCTGGATACTCATGGCGCGCCAGGTAGTGCGGTACGTGCACGATGAAACCCATCGCGTCGTGCCCCGCCTCGCCCAACCGCAACTCCAGCAGCGCCCCGGCGTGACCGGGTATCTGCATGGTGTTGAACCACCGGTGATACCCGGAGATCAACTCGCGACGAGTGGCGTGTGCAGTGACCGTCGCTGGGCGGGTGTGCGGGACCGCCATCGGCGCCGCGCCCAGACCCACCGTCAGGCCAACCGCGAAGCGCTCGACCAACTCGCAGACCGCGTCGGAGAACCGTTCCCAGAGAAAATCCGGCTCCGGTCCGGTCAATAGCAAAAATCTGGTGCCCGCGCAGTCCTCCACCTCGTAGAGAACCAACTCGGGCTGCTCATAGCTGACCCAACGGTCCTGGTCGAAGGTCATTACCGGTCGGCGAGAGCGGTAATCCAGCAGCTGGTCAACGTCGAATGTGGTGACCACCCGGTGGTCCAGATTTTCCAGCAAATGTGCAACCGCCAGTCGCCCGGCTTGGCCGGCGTCGACAAATCCAGTGAGGGCGTGCACGAGTACCGCGCCCACCGCGGTCGAAGGCTCGGCTTCAATGTGGTATAGCTCAGCATTCACAGTGGATATAACGCGCTAC
>JBHEMR010000045.1:0-12094 GCA_046262495.1 Pseudonocardiaceae bacterium
TCGACCTTGGCAGTGGAGATCACCTTGGCGATCAGCGGATTACGCAAGTCGGCGCGCACAAACTCGGCGCGCCCCATCCGCCGCAACAATTCCGGACCCGGCGGCACCGCGTCCACAGCGAGGACGCGATCGATCTCGGGATCGGCCGCAAGTCGAACAGCCAGCTGCCCGCCGACGAAGCGGCTTGCTCCGGTGACAAGGACCGTGGAAGGCGACATGCGGCTCCCTGCGCTCGCGCGCAGGAAATTACTTCTTCAGCTTGCGACGCTGCACTCGGGTCTTGCGAAGCAACTTGCGGTGCTTCTTCTTGGACATGCGCTTACGGCGTTTCTTGATCACCGAGCCCATGCTCGGCCTCCTCGCTGGTCGTCACTGTGTCAGGCAAGTGCTGGTCGTGGATGGGCTGCGGAGCGCCCAGCAACGGGCGCGAACGGTCGCTCAGGTTACCCCTCAACGCAGGGGCCCCACAAAGTCGGGCAGCGAGCACCCGACCCTGATCTCATCCAGCATCGAAATAAGCGTTCTCCAGGTAACCATGCACGGCCGCCTCCGGAACGCGGAAGGAACGCCCGACGCGTACCGCGGGCAGCTCGCCCGCATGTACCAGCCGGTAGACCGTCATCTTGGATACCCGCATCATCGCGGCCACCTCGGCGACCGTGAGGAACTGTACCTTGGCCGCCCCGGCCTGTTCGTTCATCAGCATGGGTTATCGCGTCCTCACTACGTCACGCGCCGCCGGGCTTCCCCTCCCGCGGTCCGTGACGCACCTGTTCTGATGAGAGTAGCGGGACTGGTGGTGGCCGTGCGACTCCGATCAGTTGTACTTCGCAGCGGTTGTAGTGAGCATCAGTTTCGATGGGCAGCTCCAAGTGCGACCGATCGATCCCGAGCCGCCTCAATGGCTGCCAATATCGCCGCCCGCACGCCGTGGCGCTCCAACTCCCGAATCGCCATGATCGTCGTGCCACCGGGAGAGGTCACGGCCTCTCGCAGCAACACCGGGTGCTCACCGGTTTCGCGCAACATTCGGGCTGCCCCAACCGCGGATTGGGTGATCAGCTCGGTTACCATCGGCCGGGGCAACCCGAGCATGATCCCCGCGTCGATCATCGCCTCGACCAGGTAGAAGAAGTAGGCCGGACCGGACCCGGACAGCGCGGTGACGGCGTCCTGCTGGCTCTCCGGTACCCGGACCACCTTGCCCACGCTGCCCAATAACTCCTCGGTCAGCTGTAGGTGCGTGTCGGCGGCGAAGCGGCCGGCGGATATTGCACTCATCGCCTCACCGACCAGCATCGGAGTGTTGGGCATCACCCGTACGACTGGCACCCCGTCCGGAAGCCGGCGCTCGTAGAGCGCGGTAGGCAGCCCGGCGCACAAGCTCACTACCAGAGTGTTCGGACGGATCAGGCCGGCAAGCTCACCCAATAGCGGGTCGATGTCCTGCGGCTTCACCGCGACGATCAAAACTTCCGCCTTACCTGCTGCAGTGGCGGTATCAACCGCGCGTACCCGGTAGGTCTGCTCGAGTTCGGCGGCCCGATCGGGATAGCGCTCCGTGAACATCAGGTCATCCGGGCTGCGGCCAGCATCGAGCAGGCCGGAAAGCAAGGCCTCGCCGATCTTACCAGTGCCCAGGACAGCGATCGTGGTCATGGCGCCACGGTGCCACAGCGGCCCGACAGTCCACCGGCGGCCGCGACCAAATGTCGGGCACTCAGCCGCCGGACACCTCAGCCGCCAGACACCGCGGCGCGAAGGAAGAAGGCGACGTTGCCGGGTCGCTCGGCGAGCCGTCGAGTGAGGTAGGAGTACCAATCTGATCCGTAGGGCAGGTATACCCGTACGGTGTTGCCGGCGGCGGCCAACTGTCGCTGCTCGGCCGGACGCACCCCGTAGAGCATCTGGTACTCGAAGCTGTTCGGTGGGCGCCCGTACCAGCGGGTCCGTTCGCCCACGATGTCGATCAGCCGCGGATCGTGCGTGGCGAACATCGGGTAGCCTGGTCCGGCGAGCAGCACATTGGCGCAGCGCACAAAGCTACGCGCGACCTCCTGCGAGGTCCGGTATGCCAGCTCGGGCGGTTCGGCGTATGCGCCCTTGCACAACCGCACCCGAGCGCCTTCGACCGCCAATGCCCGGCAGTCATCCAGCGTCCGATGCAGGTGAGCCTGCAGTACTGCCCCGGTCGCGGGCCAGCTGCGGCGCAGCTCGGCGTGCACCCGCAGGGTGGAGTCGGTGACGGTGTGGTCTTCGGCGTCCAGGGTGACGGTGGTACCGGCCTGCTCGGCGGCGGCGCAGATCCGAGCGGCGTTGCGCAATGCCAGCGCCTCGTCCAGACGCTGACCCACAGCGGACAGCTTCACGCTGACCTCCGCCCGGTCGGTCAGGCCCTCGACTGCCAAGCACGCCAGCAGTTCGAGATAGGACTCCATGCTGGACTCCGCACCAGCCGCATCGGCAACGCTCTCCCCGAGGTGGTCCAGGGTCACCGCCAGGCCGTCGGACACCAGAACGGCGGTGGCGGCCACCGCCTGCTCGGTATTCACCCCGGCCACGAAGCGGCGGACCACGTAACGGCTGACCGGCGCAGTGGCCACAAGCCTGCGTACGGCCGGCTTGCCGGCAACGGACAGAATCAGCGGACGCAGCACAACTGCACGCTAGCGCGCCCGCGGGGCGAGCGCCCTCGCTCAGAGGTTCAGGCGCGCGAAGAGGAGCGCCTCGGTAAGCAGCGCGCGGCGCTCTTGGCGAGTACGGGCCCGGCGGGTGCTCACCTCGAGCACCACGGTGCCGGTGAACCCGCGGTCGACCAATCCCAGGCACACCTCGGCGCAAGGCTGGCTTCCGCGGCCGGGCACCAGGTGCTCGTCGCGCGACGCACCGCTGCCGTCTGCCAGATGCACGTGGGTCAACTGGCGCCCCATTCGCTGGGCCATCCCCAGCGCGTCGACACCGGCCGCGGCGGTATGCGACAGATCCAACGTGTAATGCGGGTATCCGACGTCGGTGGGGTCAGGCGACGGCACAAAGCTGGATACCTCTAGTCGACCACGGCGCACCGGGAACATGTTCTCCACTGCGATAGCGAGCCCGGAGGAGGCCTCCAGCGCAGCGACCTGCTCACCGAAACTCGTGGCGTAATCTTGTTGCCAGCGAAACGGGGGGTGCACCACCACGATGCCGGCACCGAGTTCGATGGCCGCTTGCACGGACCGTTGCAACCGTACCGTCGGATCTGCTGACCACACCCGTTGCGAGATCAGCAAGCAGGGAGCGTGCAAAGCAAGCACGGGCATCCGATAACGATCCGCCAACGCCGCGACGGCGGCGATGTCCTGGCTGACCGCGTCGCCCCAGACCATCACCTCGACGCCGTCATAGCCGAGCTCGGCGGCCAGCTGGAAAGCCACGGAGATCGGTTCGGGCCATGCCGAGGCGGTGGACAGGGCCACCCGGATCGAGTGGGCCGGTGACACCGGCTATCGGCCGACGAGCAGCAGCGCTGCCGGGGACACTGTGACGAACAGACCGACAAGCACCGCGACGACCGTCGTCTGCAGGTCCTCGGCACCCCGGACCCGGCGCACCACCCAGACCAGTCCGGTGATCACGGCGAGGGCAACGACCAGCGCCACAACGGGGATCCGCTGCCAAAGCCACTCGCAGATCAACCACAGTGCGGCGCCCCCAACGATGCCGAGCCCGACCTGGCTCACCATCACCGCCCACTCCCACAGCGGCGAGCCGGTCTGTGGCGCGCGCTCCTCATCCGCGACGATGGCGTTCTCGGTCGGCTCAGCGATCGCCCGGCTGGGAGCGCGCAGCCCGGCAGGCGGTTGGCTGTCACCTGAATCGGCGCCATTACCTTGATAGCCGCGGGTATCCGGACAGGCGCTGGCCGGACGGAGGCTCGACCAGTTAGCGGAGTTCACCGGCACTTGACCAAGTCGCGGCAGCTGCTCGGTGACGGGGCCGTCAGGTGGTGTCGTCCTGGGCAGCGGCGCTCGCCCGGGCAGCGCCGGAGGGGTCACCGGCATTCGTGCCGAGACCACGGACGGTGGTCCTACCGCTGGGGCCCACTGCTGGCGGGTGGGACCGGTGAGGTGTGGCTGGGTCGACTCGACACTGCTGGCGCTCCAGTTCCGCTCCACGACCGGCTGCGCAGCGCCGCGCACGGTCGAAGTGTCCGCGACGCCATCCTCGCTATCATCGTCGGCCCGGCGGTGCCGTCGCCCAGCGGCCGGGGCCGCATCGCCATAACGGGCCAGCAGCTCAGCCACGCTGAACTGCGCCCGCTCCTGCGGTTCGCTACTGCGCCTCATCGTCTCTCACCGTGCACCTCGGGCCACTCTGCGTCTAGTCCGTCGAGGCGGACGGCGCCCCGGCTGCGCCGTCCGGTCGATTCCGTCCAACCAGTCCAACCAATCCAACCTCCGCAAAATCACACCCTCGCGCAAGGCCCACGGGCAGAGCGTCATCTCATCGACGTCCAGAGCACGCATTGTGGCCTGCACCACCAGGGCCCCGGCGACGAGCTGGTGCGACCGGCTAGCACTGACGCCCTCCAGTGCGGCCAGATCCTCGGCGCTCATCCGGGAGATGAAGGCGATCACCTGGCGCAGCCCGGCATCGGTGAGCGTACGCCGGACCCGCGGGCCCGCCGAGGATGGTGCGGCACCGCTGAGCCGGGCGAGCGACCGGATCGTCTTCGACGTGCCCACCACCCGGTCCGGGGTGCCGGCCTCGCGCAGCTTGCGCGCTGGTTCCGCGAGCTGCTCAACGATGTGCTCGCGCAGGGTTTCCAGCTCGCGACGACGAGGTGGGTCGTGCGCCAGCCAGGATCGGGTGAGCCGCCCGGCGCCCAGCGGCAGTGACACCGCTACGTCAGGTTCCTCGTCCATCCCACTGGCGATCTCCAGCGATCCACCACCGATGTCCACCATCAGCAGCCGGCCAGCCGACCAGCCACACCACCGGCGGACCGCGAGGAACGTGAGGATCGCCTCTTCCTCACCGGAGAGGACTTGGAGCTCGACCCCGGTCTCAGCCTGCACCCGGGTGAGCACCGCGACGGAGTTGGAGGCATCGCGTACCGCGGAGGTGGCAAAAGCCATCAGATCCTCACAACCCATCGCGGCGGCCGACTCAACGGCGTCGCACACGGTGCGGATCAAGTGATCGGCTCCCGCCCGAGTGATCTTCCCGCCGGAGTCCATCTGCTCGGCCAACCTCAGCACCGATTTCTCTGAGGTCTGCGGCAATGGGTGGGCGCCGTGGTGCGCATCCACCACCAGCAGGTGGACGGTGTTGGAGCCGACGTCCAGCACACCCAAGCGCACGAGAGACCACGCTACGCCGAGGTGGATCAGGCGTCGTACTTGTAGCCAAGACCGCGGACGGTAAGGAGGTGCCGGGGCGCGGACGGATCCTGTTCGATCTTGGAACGCAACCGCTTGACGTGGACATCCAGCGTTTTGGTATCGCCGACGTAGTCCGCTCCCCACACCCGATCGATGAGCTGGCCACGGGTGAGTACCCGGCCCACATTGCGCAACAGGTACTCCAGCAGGTCGAATTCCTTCAGCGGCAGGCCCACCTCGTGCCCAGCGACGGTCACGATGTGCCGCTCGACGTCCATCCGCACCGACCCGGCCTCCAGCACTGCCGGCCCGAGGGGGGCGGTGGCCGTCGGGCCATCGGCGCCTTCCGCCCCACGGCGCAACACCGCACGGATTCTTGCGATGAGCTCGCGGGCCGAGTAGGGCTTGGTGACATAGTCGTCGGCGCCCAGCTCCAGCCCCACGACCTTGTCGATCTCGCTGTCCCGGGCGGTTACCATGATCACCGGGACAGTGGAGCGCACCCGGAGCTGCTTGCAGACGTCGGTGCCGCTCATCCCGGGCAGCATCAGGTCGAGCAGCACGATGTCAGCACCGTTGCGGTCGAATTCCTCCAACGCCTCAGATCCAGTGGTGGCCACCGCGGCGGAGAAACCCTCCTTGCGGAGCAAAAAGGCCAGCGGATCAGCGAAGTCCTCCTCGTCCTCGACGATCAGAACTCTGATCATGGCGGTCCTCCTACGTACTCAGGTGTCGACGGGGTGCGCACGGCGTCTTGCGAAGCGTCCGGCTGTGGCGCCTTCAGATGGGCGGGAATCCGTAGGGTGAAGGTGGAGCCGGTGGCGGGTTTGCTCCAGAGCGTGACGGCTCCGCCGTGGTTGGCAGCGACGTGCTTGACGATCGCCAGCCCCAGCCCGGTGCCGCCGGTAGATCGGCTGCGCGCCTGATCGATCCGGAAGAACCGCTCGAAGACGCGTTCCTGATGCTCGGGGGCGATACCGAGGCCGCGGTCGGTGACGGCGATCTCCACGAAGCCATCCTCCAACCGTCTACTGACCGAGACCGGGCTGCCCGGCTGGGAGTAGGAGATCGCGTTATCGAGCAGGTTGGACAGCGCGGTCACTAATAGCGTCGCGTCACCGTCGAGTAACAATCCGCTGGGTGGGTCGACGGTGATCCGTATGTTGGCCGATTCGGCCGCCAGCCTGCAGCGATCCAGTGCCGCGCGCACAACTTTGTCGACCTCGACGGTGGCTAGCTCGGGGAGCCGTTCGGCACCCTGCAGCCGCGACAGCGCGATTAGCTCGGTGACCAGCGTGCCCAGCCGGTTGGCCTCGTTGAAGATCTTCGTGCCGAACCGGCGCACCTCGTGCGCGTCGTCGGCGGCATCCAGCACCGCCTCGGCCAGCAGCGCCATCGCCCCGACCGGGGTCTTGAGCTCGTGGCTGACGTTGGCCACGAAATCTCGTCGGGTCGCTTCCAGCCGGACCGCGTCGGATTCGTCCGACGCGTCGATCACGGTGTACTCGTCGCCCAGCGGCCGTACCTCCCCGAGAACAGCGGTGGGCCCGCGGCCGGATCGAGCACCGTGGTCCAACGGCGAGAGGTCGACATGGACCACCTCACCGGTGTCGCGCACCTGCTCGGCGGCCTTGCGTGCCCGCTCATCCGGACGCGAGCCATGGACCAAGCCCAATTCGACGGCCGATGGGTTAGCCAGCACCACGTCGCCCATCCGGTCGAGCAGCACTATCCCGTTGTGTGAAGACAGCATGACCCGCTGGACCAAGTCAGCGACCGTCGCGCCGTCTGGGGACGGCGGCGTTGTCGGCGTCCCCGGACGCCGGCCGATCAGGAAGCCCCCGACCAGCCCAACCATCAGCGTGCCGATCGCGATGAACACGACGACTGCGAGTGTCACGCGGCAATCGTAAGCACCGGACCGGGTGAAACCCCTAATTTCGGCACACCACATGTGACGACATCCACCCGCAATAGGGCAAACTTTCGTTCGTCGTTCACCGTGGGTTCATCCTCGCGGCCGCAACGGCCGCGTGACCGAGAAACTACTGCCCTTGTCGGGCGACCACGGCCATTGCATCGACCGCCGATTCTGGAGCAAGATAGCTTCCGCCGGCAGTGATCGGCCGCAATCGATCATCAAGGTCGTAGCGCAGCGGGATGCCCGTCGGGATGTTGACGCCGGCGATGATCTGCTCGTCGATTCCGTCTAGGTACTTGACCAACGCACGCAGCGAGTTGCCGTGCGCGGCAACCAGCACGGTGCGCCCGGCCCGCAGATCCGGCACGATCGACGATTCCCAGTAGGGCAACATTCGGGCCACCACGTCGGCCAGACACTCGCTCCTCGGGATGTCGATGTCGGCGTATCGCGGATCGCCCTCCTGGCTGAAGTCACCGCCCGGCTCGATGGGCGGTGGCCGGGTGCCGTAGGAGCGGCGCCACAACGCGAACTGCTCATCGCCGTACTCGTCGCGGATCTGCGACTTGTCCATGCCTTGCAGCGCGCCATAATGCCGCTCGTTGAGCCGCCAATCTCGGCGCACCGGAATCCAGTGCCGGTCGGCGACCTCCAGCGCAAGGTAAGCGGTGCTGATCGCTCGGCGCAGCAGCGATGTATGCACCACGTCGGGAAGCAGCCCGGCCTCGCGCATCAGCGCACCGGACCGCTCCGCCTCGCGCTCGCCCCGAACTGTCAACGGGACATCCACCCATCCCGTGAACAGGTTTTTGGCATTCCACTGGCTCTCGCCGTGGCGAAGCAGAATCAGGGTGCCCACACTCATACCGGCAGCCTTGCAGGTGCGGCGAAGCAGGAACTCCTGAGGTCCGAATGGCCCGAACGGGCGCTGGCCGTGACAGGCGGGTTACCCGTACATTAACGTTCGACGACGGTGTACTGGCACCCCTGCTGACACCCACCGTCGTTGTAGGGAACCGCTGCTCGCCCGCTTCCCCCTCCCCCCGGGAAAGGCTGGTTGCACAGCGGTTCCCTGCGCAGCGGTTTCCGTGGGCCAATTGCTACAACGACTCACTGTGGATCGATCACAGCCTGTGGCACCAATGGTCAACCGTTGCGCGCGGCATGGCGACCGCCGAAGGTCCCCGGAAGTCCACCTTCGTAGAGATACTTGGCTTCTTCGGCGACCTCTCGAGTCAGACACGGCCAGGACGCCGCGACTCCGCTTTCGTCGCGACAAGCCCAGCAGTTACCCCGCGGGTCGGGCACATGCGCGGTCAACGCGCTTCGCCACATGTCCGGCAACTCGGCCAGGATCGCTGCCATGCTCATGTCCATCTACCTCCCAGAGATCGGTGCACCCTACTACCCCTACAAGCACGCAGCCAGATCGCACTTCATACCAGTGCGATTTCGGTCTCCGAAGCAGCCGATTGGGGGACAACTTCGCTGCGCAACCATCAGCATACGCTGCGTGATGGGTGGTGGAACAATTCCTCATCGACACTGGCGAAGAGAACTTACCGCCCTGGGCCCACCGAGAAGCGGCGCAGGGCGACCAAAGTGCCCGCACTCAGCGTGTTGGTGCTTGCACTCACTGTGTTGTCGCGCTAGGCGCATGAAGCGTTACTGTCATCCACGTTGAGCGGCCACCGCTTGGTCATACGCCGATCGGGTTGCGCCGCAATCAACTACCGTGCAAGACCTTGAGATCTGGTCGCTGGGCTGAGAGTGTGACACCGCTCTCCTCGCCGCCCCCACCGCAGTTCCCGGCAGGTGAGCGCAAGCCCGCGGTTCGTCCTCCCCCCGTCGGACCGCGGCCCGCCAGGATCCCTGGGTGCCCCTCACCCAGGAAGATCCGTTCACGCGGGACAACAGTGGCGGGGCCGGCCCGAGTTGCGACTCCCCCTCCCCCGGGCCGCCCCGCCACTACCGCTGGTGAGTCAACGCACCAGGTGTGCGAAGGCGGCGAGATTGTTCAAAGACTCGCCGCGGGCCACCCGCCAGGCCCACTCGCGCCGGATCGAGGAGGCGAACCCGATCTCCAGCAGGGTGTTGAAGTCACCATCAGCGGCCTCGACCACCTGGCCCAGCACCCGGTCCAACTCCTCGGCCGTCAGCGCATGATGAGCAAGCCGACCGATGAGGTAGATGTCGCCAACCTTGTCCAGCGCGTAGTGCACGCCGTAGAGCTTCGTGTTGCGGTGCAGCAGCCACCGATAGACGTCCTCATGTGCCTCATCGGGACGCCGACACACGAATGCCTCCACCAACACCCCATGCCGGCCGACCAACACCCAGCACGTGGTCCGCAATCTCTTGCTTCCCGGCAGGGTGACGGTAAAGCTGCTCGGTCCGCGGTGTTCGTACTCGAGACCGGACCCGTCGAGTACCCCGACGATGACCTGATCCAGCTCAGCCGGACCGCTCACACCGCTACCTCGCAGGGCAGCGCATCCATCCGGTAGGCGGCCGCCGCGTCGGCGTAGACCCGCAGCAGCGCCTCGGTGGTGCGCTCCCAGGAGAACCCCCGAGCATGCCGAGCGGCACCAGCCGCAAGCTCCTCGCGCCGCTGCGGGTGCAGCGAGACGGCCGAGAGCACATCGGCCCAGTCGATCGGCTGATGACTGTTTACCAACCGACCCGACACTCCATCGGCCACCGTCACCGGTAGGCCACCCACCTCAGCGGCGACCACCGGCGTCCCGCATGCCTGCGCCTCTAATGCCACCAGGCCGAACGACTCGCTGTAGCTGGGTACCGCCACCACATCGGCGGCCCGGTACACCCCGACCAGCGCGGAACCGGCCTGCGGGGCAGCGAACACGACCTGCTCGGCGATGCCGAGGCGCACTGCCAGCTGGTGCAATACGGTGGGTTCGGCCAGTCCGTTACCCGACGGCCCGCCTACCACCAGCACCCGCAGCCGGTCACGCAGCGCCGGATCCCGACGCACCATCTCGGCCGCGGCGCGCAACAACACGTCTGGCCCCTTCAGCGGCTGGATGCGACCGATAAAGGCGAGCACCACGGCGTCAGCTGGCAGCCCCAAAACGGCCCGCGCGGCTTGCCGCGACCCCGGCGTGAAGAGCTCCAGGTCGACTCCTGGGGCGATGGTGACGGTGCGAGCCGGGTCGGCGCCGTAGAGCTCGACGAGCTGAGCAGTCTCGGCTGGCGTGTTCGCGACCAGCCGGTCGGCTTCGGCCACAACTTGCTGCTCGCCGATCACCCGGGTGTGCGGCTCCGGTACGTCATCGTGGGCAAGCGCGGCGTTCTTCACCTTGGCCAGGGTGTGCGCGCTGTGCACCAGCGGCACCCCCCAGCGGTCCCGGGCCAACCAACCAACCTGACCGGACAGCCAGTAGTGTGAGTGGACCACGTCGTAGTAGCCCGGCTCGCGGCGCGCCTCGGCCCGCAACACCCCAGCGGTGAACGCGCACAACTGGGCCGGTAGGTCGTTCTTGGCCAGACCCTCGTAGGGGCCGGCCGTGATGTGGCGCACGGTGACACCCGCAGCGATTTCCACCACCGGGGGCAGCCCCGATGAGGTAGCTCGGGTGAAGATTTCCACTTCGACGCCGCGGCGGGCCAGCCGGGTTGCCGTTTGGACGATGTAGACGTTCATTCCGCCGGCGTCGCCGGTGCCCGGCAAGTCCAGCGGCGACGTATGCACCGAAAGCACCGCGACGCTCCGCAACACCACCCCGATCCGCCCCATCACCAACCCATCTTGCCCGTCATATCCGCGCGCTGGCGCATCCGGCAGGCTCAGTGGGTTATCGATGCCCTGTTTACCCCGCTGAGCCTGCTGAATGCGAGGGTTGGGGGATGAGTGAGCAGCGACCTACCGCGGTGGTGACTGGGGCTAGCAGCGGGATTGGGGCGGCTACGGCGCGGGCGTTGGCGGCGGCGGGCTTCCATGTTGTACTCGGGGCGCGTCGGGTGCAGCGCTGCCAGGAGATCGCCGATGAGATTGACGGCACCGCCGTGGCGCTCGATGTGCTGGACCCAAGCTCGGTGGCCACCTTCGCCGCGGCGATACCCGCCGCTCGGGTGCTGGTGAACAACGCAGGTGGCGCGAAGGGCTTTGAGCCGGTGGTGGCGGCCGATGAAGACCAATGGCGCTGGATGTGGGAGGCCAACGTGCTCGGCATGCTCCGGATGACCCGGGCGCTGCTGCCGAAGTTGATCGCTTCCGGTGATGGTGTGTTGGTCACGGTGACCTCGATCGCCGCGCTGGAGACCTACGACAACGGCTCCGGCTACACCTCCGCCAAGCACGCGCAGGCGGCTGTGCACCGCACGCTGCGTGGCGAGCACCTCGGGCAACCGGTGCGGTTCGTCGAGGTCGCGCCCGGCATGGTGGAGACCGAGTTCTCCCTGGTGCGCTTCGGCGGCGACGCCGAGCAGGCCGACCACGTCTACGCCGGGCTCACCCCACTGACCGCCCACGACGTCGCCGAAGTGATCGCCTTCGCGGTAACCCGGCCGCCCCACGTCAACCTGGACCTCATCGTGGTCAAGCCGCGCGACCAGCATTCCGCAATGCGCTCGTTCCGGCGAGCCTAGCCTGCCGCGTTCAGAGCTGGCAGTTGATCAATACTGGTTCGGGGGTCAGGACCACTCCGAAGTGGGCGGCCACCCCGTCCCGGATCTCTCGCGCGAGAACGAGTAGATCTTCCGTGCTAGCGCCGCCGCGATTGGTCAGCGCCAGCGTGTGCTTGCCCGACAGCGCAACTCGACCGTCCGGTCCGGGGTATCCCCGAGC
>JBHEMR010000046.1:0-9777 GCA_046262495.1 Pseudonocardiaceae bacterium
CGGTTGTCGGCCGAGGGTCTGGCCGAGCTGTTCGCGGTGACACGCGCGATCCAGGGTCGTTGATTGCCATGCCTGATCACGACACACTCTTGTGTGATGAAGGGCAACAAGAACGATCTTTCGTGGGTCATCTCAGCCTGCAAGGCACGCTCAATCACAGCCTTGGTCATCTGATTGAGCAGAGCATCCACGCCATCCAGCGGCGTCCCGGTGATCTGCGCATCGGCCAACAACGCATCAATAGTGCACGGATCCAACGCCTCGGCCAACCGACGGGAGGCTTCGGCCTCAAGATCGTCGAGGCTGGTGTCCTGATTCACGAAGTGGTCCCTTCCCAGCCGAGTGATGATCACACCGGCCGATCTTGGTCCATCCGTGGCTTACACAGTTGTAATGACACGCCCCGCGGCGAACTCCATCAACCGCGCTACCTCGGCATTCGAGCGGGCCAGCCGGGAGATCTCGATCCCGAAGATCGCCCCGACCTCGCCAGAACACACCCGGCTGACCAGCTCGGTGAACCCCGCCCGGGTCACGCCCCACCGGCCCAAGACCCCCAGATCGGTGTCGATCACCACCACGTCGGCCCGGGCCCACCCCAGGGCGACCGCCACCTCGGCCAGGCCGTACTGGCGCGTCGTGGACTCGGTGTGCTCGCGCACCTGCGCCATCGACGACTGGCGCAGGTAGATCACCGCCAGGCGGTCGCGGTGAGCGCTGCTGATCTTCGCCTCGCCGTTCATCACCGCCGCCTCCCAACGCCGCCATCGTCATATTGGCCAACACCCTCACCGCTTCGGCCCGCAAGGATCCAGCCAGCGCAGCACTCGGCGCGGCGGTCATCAGCTAGGTCAGTTCCCGCCTGGCCAGCAGCTCGGCATTGATCGCCGAGATCTGCGCCAGCACCGTTTCGACCTGCTCGCCCCGCGCCAGACCCGCCCGCACCGCCGTGATCAAGCTCGACGGCACGTACTTCATCCGCCCCCGACCGGCCGTCTTCGGGACGAAGTAGGCATACGGGCCGTGCGGATCGCCCGCCGCGCAGCGGCAGCCCGGCTTGCCGCAGCGACGTGTCTGCTCCACCAACGACCCAGCCAGCAGCGCCTCCACATCCCCCAGGGCCGCCGCCAACCGCCGCCGACGGGTCAACAGCACCCGCGTCGACAAGTTCGACAGATCGTTCTTGTTGCCCTTCATCACACAAGAGTGTGTCGTGATCAGGCATGGCAATCAACGACCCTGGATCGCGCGTGTCACCGCGAACAGCTCGGCCAGACCCTCGGCCGACAACCGATGCCCCTGGGGCGGCACACCCCGATCAGTCCAGGACTGCGGCATCGTCATCTGGCCACTGACACCACCCGAGCACACGAACACGTCACCGGCGAACCGGCGGGCGCACGGTCTGTCAATAGGCCTCATATCGAGCCCGAGAGGGTGAGTGCTGACCCGCCGGCCGCTGCTGCAGCCGAGCCTCTCAGAAGCACCCGACTGATTTAGAGGGGAGACGCAGTCAGCCGTTGTTGACGGTCACGGAGCCGACCTGTGAGTGCACGCTGATGTGGTGCGGGGAGCCGGGATCCCTTTGTACCGCTACCTCCACATCACCGACCTGGCTGCCGGCGTCGACCGCATAGGCCGTACGCACAGGCAGCCGGACTGCGACCGAGCCGACCTGGGCATGCGCGTCCACGGTGGTCGGTGGCGCGGTGAACCGCAATGTGATCGTGCCCGCACTGGCACGAGCGGTGACCATCCCGCTGGTGAGCCTGGTGCCATCGATGTCCCCGGCGCTGGAAATGACGGTGAGCTGGCCAGCGAGCCCGGTCAACATGGCGTCGCCGACGTTGCCGTCGATCTGTACTGCGATTCGTCGTGGCACCTTGACCACGTAGGTCACGCCGCAGCCGTTGATGTCGACGACCCGGGACGGGCAGACGTATTTCAGCGTGAGTTGGCCACCGATGATTGAGTGGCTGGTCTGTGGGGGGTTACCGGTGTAGCTGAGTTGTTCAGTAACCGAGACTGTAGTGGCGTCGGTGCCCTCGATCTGGGTGTCTCCGACTGGATTATCGACCTCAAGGGAAGTGACTGGCTCGGTAATCGTGTAGCTGTTCTGCTTGGTGATGCCGCCGCTGCTGGTGCCGCAGCCGGCGATGACCAGCGCTGAAGCCGTCAACAGTACGGTTCCCAGGGCCATGATGGGTTGTGGGCACATCACAACTCCTCCCTGTCCTAGATCGGTTGGCTCCGCAGATCGGGCTGCGTACGCTGTCATGAGTGGTATCGCTGGGCCGGTCGTTCCATGATGGTTATTCGACGACCGTCAGTTCATTTACTGACACCTCTACCATAATCACGGGAAGCCGCGGAAGCAATACCTACGGACCACGGAGTCTGAACATTTCCGACCTCGGAGGTGAGGCGCGAATACTTCTGCCGCTGCGCGCGGTCTAGGTCCGCCGCTAGCACACGGGGCACTGTCGAAAACAGAGGTATACCAACCGGTGCACCTAAGCGGCCTCAACAGAGACGACAGCCTAATCGATTTGGCAGCGCTGGCAGCTGGACATCAGGATCGGTCACATAATTGAGGAAAATCCGCTGCCGGCCAAACATGCGTTACGGTGGTCCACTCAACCATCCGCCGACTAATCGAACTATTGGGATTCGAGCCGCTGGCTGCGCTCGGAGCTGGAAACCGTTTCGGTTACCGAACCCGCCAGGGCCCGGACACTATAGCTATACCAGAAACTACGCTATGTCGGAATGGCCCCGACTAAGCCGTTCTCGTATCCCACGATCACCAGTTGCGCCCGGTCCCTTGCGCCCAGCTTGGCGAGCAGCCGGCCGATGTGTGTCTTGACGGTCCCTCGGCTCAGGTGCAAATGGCGTTCGATCTCACTGTTACACAATCCGAGTGCGATGAGGGTGAGCACCTCACGCTCCCGGTCGGTGATACCGGCCAGCGTGTGGGCCGGACGCCTGGCCGGCTCCGGGTGGCGAACGAACTCGGCAATCAGCCGCCGGGTGACGGTGGGTGCGAGCAACGCCTCGCCGGAGGCGACCACTCGGATCGCATCCAACAATTGAGCAGGGGGTGTGTCCTTGAGTAGGAAGCCGCTGGCCCCCGCCCGCAGCGCGGAGTACACGTATTCGTCAAGATCAAATGTGGTGAGCACCAGGATTCTCGGAGCGCGCTCATGTGCGGTGATTTTCCTAGTAGCCTCGATACCGTCCATGCCCGGCATGCGCACATCCATCAGCACCACGTCCGGGCCCTTTGCACAGACCAGGTCGACAGCCTCCGCGCCGGTACCTGCTTCGCCGACGACGATCAGGTCCGGCTCGGTCTCGATGAGTACGCGCAGGCTACCCCGTAGGAGCGCTTGATCGTCGGCGATCAGTACCCGGACCTGTGACTCACTCATGCGTGTCCTGGGCGTGGTACGGCAGGCGCGCGTGCACAGCGAATCCACCGTTGGGTTGCCAACCCGCCACCAAGGTTCCGTGGTGTAGCGCGGCTCGCTCACGCATGCCAATCAGGCCGTGCCCTGGTGTGCCCACCGGGCGGCCCAGTCTGCCGTCGTCAATTATCGACAGGTGCAGTTCGCTTGATTCCGCGGTAATGCGGACAGCGCACCGCACCGGTGTCGCCGCGTGTTTGATGATGTTGGTAAGTGCCTCCTGCACGATTCGGTACGCGGAGAGCTGGACCGCCGCGGGCAGTGCTGGGATGGTTCCGCAATCGAGCTCGACCTGAACGTCGGCGAGTCGAGCATTCTGGATCAGATTCGGCAGCTCGTCGAGGTCGGGGCTGGGTGCCAGGTCCGCCTCCCCCGCCGATCGCAATGAGCCGAGCACCCGCTGGATGTCAGTGAGCGCGGCGCGGCCGACGGACTCAATGATTCCGAGTGCTTCCCGACTCTCCTCCGGACGCGTGTCGTACACGTGGTTGGCCACAGCGGCCTTCATCACCATCACGCCGATGCTGTGCGCCACAACATCATGCATCTCCCTGGCGATCCTCAACCGCTCCTCGGAAACGGCCTGCTGCGCGCGGTGCTCGGCGACCTGGTTGGTGTACAGCCGGCGCGCCCGAGTGCTGCGGCCAAACGCCCAACCTGTACCGATAGTGAACCATGAGAGGGCCAGCGAGGAGATTGGATCGATACGGATAGCGAACCATTCCGGGTGCTGTATGACGAGGAAGTGGAGGCCCAATTCCGTAGCGCGGAGCACCGCGGTCAGCGTGACACCCACTAGCGCCGCGCCGAGCGCGATGGCTGAGCGTCGCGGCCTCACGGACAGCGCAACCGGGTAAAGCGCAACCGCGATGGCCAGCACGGCTGCCGCGCCTGACACGCCCACCAACTTGGCGACGACTGCCGAGGCGAGAACGACGCCGAATGCAGGGATGGGCCAGCGCCTGCGGACGGTGAGTGGAAGGCTGACTGCAAGTGCCAGCAACCACACCACGACGACCATCCCGCTCGACAGCCCGAGCGGGGTGCTGAGGGTGGTGAAGACGGCGAGCAGGACTATCGCCACCGCCGTCAGCACGTCAATCACGACGACATACCGTGTGTGCGGTCCAAACCGCGGCGGCGCGACGCCGGAATCAACTCCAGCTGGTTCGGACACCTTGACCACGGTAGCGGCAAGCTCGGATGAGCGCGTCAGACCTGGATCCGATCCCAAGCTCCGGACCGTGCTCCGATGTATGTGCATCCAGCATGCGGCAACATTGCCGGCATGATCGAGGTACGCGAACTGACCAAGGACTATGGCGATCAGCATGCGGTGAACCGTCTGTCGTTCACGGCCCACCCAGGTGTGGTGACTGGCTTCCTCGGTCCGAATGGCTCGGGGAAGTCGACCACGATGCGACTCATCCTGGGCCTGGACGCCCCGACGGCCGGCACAGCGCTGGTGAACGGGCAGCGCTGCGCCACCATCGACCGACCAATGCATGCCGTGGGGGCGCTGCTCGATGCGAGCGCGGTGCCCGGTGGACGCAGCGCCGCGGACCACCTGCGGTGCCTGGCGAACGGCAATGGCATCAGCCGGCGCCGGGTGGACGAGGTGCTCGACGAGTCGGGGCTTACGGCTGTAGCCGGGAAGCGGATAGGCGAGTTCTCCCTCGGCATACGGCGGCGGCTCGGGATCGCCGGCGCGCTGCTCGGCGATCCCGGTGTCCTGCTGTTCGATGAGCCGGCGAACGGCCTGAATCCCGATGGCGCCGAGTGGATCCGCGATCTGATGCGGTCGCTGGCCGCCCAGGGCCGGACGGTCCTGGTGTCCAGTCGCGACATGAGTGAGATGGCGCTGGCCGCCGACCAGCTACTCATTGTTGATCGCGGCGAGTTGATCACCGAAGTCTCCGCGTGGGAGCTGACCGAGCGTCTCCGGCGCGACGTATTCGTGCGCTCACCCCGCCGCAGTGGGCTGACGAGGGTATTGACCGGCATGGGTGCGACAGTGCTTGCTGAACCTGGCGGTGGACTGTCGGTCACTGGCATAGCCGCATGGAGGATCGCATCGGCCGCCGCGGCGCATTACATACCGCTGCAGGAATTGACTCCACGTAACGCATCACTCGAGGACTACCTAGAACTGACCCGCAGCGGCATCGACTACCGCGTGCATCCCCAAGTTACGCGCCCAGGCACTAGCTGATTTTTCCCGGCAAAGTCACCGGCACGCGGTCACCTGCAGCATGTCGTCCTGCTTGCGATAGAGCTCAAGAAGCCGCGATGCCGAGTGTCGCACGCACGCAGCAGGCGTCTTCCGCGCGATTTGGCTGGCTGCGGGACACATCAGGGCCATCGTCAAAGTCGCGTCGTGGTGATCACCCCCTTCCTTGATCGCTTGGTCAGACGCCCAGGAGTGTGAGGACGTGGTCTAGGCGGCGGCTCATCTTCTCGGTGGCTTGTTTGATGTTGATCCAGCCGGCGAGTCGGAGAAGGCTGATCGCGATGTTTCTCATGGCGGCCATGATTTGCGGGGAGGAGCCGGTCCGGACTTGGGATCGGTCTTCGTCGAAGGTGACGTCGCGGACGTAGTGCTCGCGGTTTTCTATGCTCCGGTGGCCGCGGTTGAAGGCCAGGACGTCGGCGGGGTTGGCCTGCCAGGTGGTGAGGCTGGTGATGCCATAAACGGTCTCGTTGCGTTTGCGCAGTGGGTTGGCGTGCAGGTCGGACACCTCGCGGGTGATCGCCCAGGCCTGGTAGACGCCGGGGAAGTTTAGGTCCGCGACGTGTGCGGTGGTGGTGATCGACCGGATCTCCTGGCGGCCGTGGCCGCGGTCAAACGTGACGTGGGCAGGGGGGAAAAGACCCGTCCGCGTCAGCGAAGAGGGCCTTGATGCTGTTACGCAGGATCGGCTGGTTGCGTTTGACGGTGAGGACGTACTCCCCGTTGCGTTCCAGGATCTGCTCGACGTTGCGCCGGTGGACGTGGAGTGCGTCTTATGAGGACGTGCGGGTTATGCCGAGGTGCTGTCCGGGACAGCCGCTGGCGGCGGCGGCCGGGTCGCTGAGGTTGGCATAATCGCGCGCAGGATCGGCCTCTTCTACTCACGGAGAGGGAAGTGCATGAGAGATCCTGCATCGATCCAGGTCGCGGGCCCGCTGGCGCCGTTCGTGGAGGGGTTCGTCGCCCGGCTGGAGCTGTGGGGTTACGCCCGGGGGTCGCGGGCCGGGCATCTGCGGTTGATGGCTGACCTGAGCGGCTGGTTGGGCGGGCGCGGGCTGGACGGCTCGGCGTTGAACGCCGAGACCGTGGATGGGTTTGTCGCGGATCGTCGAGCGGTTGGGCACCGGGACGCGCGGTCGGCCCGATCACTGAGGCCGCTGCTGGAGCACCTGCGGGCGGTCGGGGCGGCAGCCCCGCTGGTCGTGCGGCAGCGGGTGCTCGGCCCGGTGGAGGCGATGCTGAGCGACTACGCCTTCTACCTGGCCCAGGAGCGGGGCCTGTCCGTGCTGACCGTCGGACGCAATACGGACCTGGTCCGTCCGTTCCTGGCCGCCCGGGTCTGCGGAGACGTGCTCGGTCTGGACTCGCTGACCGCCGTTGAGGTCACCGCGTTCATGCTCGCCCGCACCGAGAGTGCTTCGCCCGCGACGGTGCAGCGCACGGGCACGGCCCTGCGCTCGCTGTTGCGGTTCCTGCACCAGCGCGGGGTGATTGGCGCCTCTCTGGTGGGCGCGGTGCCCACCGCCGCCAACTGGAAACTGGCCGGGCTGCCGAAGTATCTGACGCCCGAACAGGCTGGCATGCTGCTGGCTTCGTGCAACCGCGTTACCGCTGTCGGGCGGCGTGACCTGGCGATAATGACGCTGCTGGCCCGACTGGGGTTGCGCGCCGGCGAGGTGGCCAGGTTGCGGCTGGAGGACATCGACTGGCGGCGCGGCGAGATCACCGTGGTGGGCAAAGGCGACCGGCGCGAGCGCCTCCCGCTGCCGGCCGATGTCGGCGAGGCTCTCGTGTCCTATCTGAACGGGTTCCGACCTGCCGCGACCACAGGCCGGGAGGTGTTCCTCGGAACTCGGGCCCCGCATCGGGCTCTGACGAGGGGAGCGGTCACCCAGTTGGTGGCCCGCGCAGCACGCCGGTGCGGTCTGGGGACGATCTACGCGCACCGGCTGCGGCACACCGCGGCGACCACCATGCTCCACGCGGGGGCGTCGCTGGAGGAGATCGGGCAAGTACTGCGGCACCGGCACGCGCTGAGCACCGCCGGCTACGCGAAGGTGGACCACGAACGGCTGCGCGCGCTGGCTCGGCCCTGGCCGGGTGACCTCGCGTGAGCGGGCTGCACCGGCAGTTGCAGAACTATCTGGCCATCCGCCGGGCTATGGGGTTCAAGATGGAGCGCCACGCCAAGCTCCTCGGGCAGTTCGCCGACCACCTTGCCGCGCACGACGCCGCGACGCTGACGATCGAGCACGCTTTGGCCTGGGCGGGCGCCCCAAGTGCGGCGGACCCGCGCTGGTGGGCGGCGCGGCTGTCGATGGTCCGTGGCTTCGCCGTCTATCTGCACTCGCTGGATCCCGCCCACCAGGTGCCGCCCCGCGGGCTAATGCCGGGCGGCTCCCGACGCACCGTCGTCCCCTACCTCTACACCGACCCGGAGATCGCCGCCCTGCTCCATGCGGCCGGCGAGCTGTCGGGCCCGCTGCGGGCCGCGACCTACCAGACCTTGATCCGGCTGCTCGCGGTCACCGGGATGCGGGTCGGTGAGGCGATCGGGCTCGACCGCGAGGACTTCGACGAGGGGCTCGGTCTGCTGACCATGCACGGCACCAAGTTCGGCAAGTCCCGCCAGCTACCGCTGCACCCGAGCGCCAGCACCGGTCTGCGCAACTACCTGGACCTGCGCGACCGGCTGCAGCCCGAGCCACGTACATCTGCGCTGTTGCTCTCGACCCGCGGGTCCCGGTTGCGTTACGAGCGAGTCTGGGAGGTCTTCCACCGGCTGGTCGGCCAGGCCGAGCTGACCCCGCGGTCACCGGGTTGCACACCTCGGATCCACGATCTTCGCCACACCTTCGCGGTCACTACCCTGCTCGGCTGGTATCGCGACGGCGCCGACGTGCGGGCCATGCTGCCGCGTCTGTCGACCTATCTCGGCCACGTCGATCCCAAGCACACCTACTGGTACCTCTCCGCCGCTCCGGAACTGCTCGCGCTGGCGGCCGATCGGCTCACCGCTCACCAGGAGGGCCTGCGTTGACCACACTCGCTCCCACCCTGCAGGCATTCTTCACCGACCGGCTGGCCCGGCACCGCCAGGCCAGCCCGCACACCGTCGCCGCCTACCGCGACGCGCTGAAGCTGTTGCTGGTCTTCGCCGCCCGGCGCACCGGCACCCAACCGTCGGACCTGGAGATCACCGATCTGGACGCGCCGTTGATCGGTGCGTTCCTCGACCACCTGGAAACCGAACGCGGCAACGGCGTCCGCACCCGCAACGCCCGGCTGGCCGCGGTGCACGCGCTGTTCCGGTTCGCCGCCCTGCGCCATCCCGAGCACGCCGCAGTCATCCAGCGCGTCCTGGCCATCCCGCCCAAACGCTTCGATCGCCGGCTGGTCACCTACCTCACCGAGCCCGAGGTCACCGCGCTTCTCGCCGCCCCGGACACCGACACCCCGACCGGGCGCCGCGATCACGCTCTGCTGGTCCTGGCCGTCCAGACCGGTCTACGGGTCTCCGAACTCACCGCGCTCACCTGCGCCGATGTCCGCCTGGGCACCGGAGCGCACGTCAACTGCCTGGGCAAAGGCCGCAAGCAGCGGATCACCCCGCTCATCTCCGCCACGACCACGGTCATCACCGCCTGGCTCGCCGAACGCCGCGGCGAGCCCACCGATCCACTGTTCCCCAGCCGACACGGCACCACCATGAGCCGCGACGCGCTGGAACGACGGCTGGCCAAACACGTCGCCACCGCCGCTCGCGTCGAACCGACCCTGACCGAGAAGAAGGTCTCGCCACACGTACTGCGCCACACCGCCGCGATGCGCCTGCTCGCCGCCGGCGTCGACAGCACCGTCATCGCGCTATGGCTGGGCCACGAGAGTGTCGCCACCACCCAGATCTACATCCACGCCGACCTCGCCCTCAAGGAACAGGCACTCGCGCGAACCGCGCCGCTTGGAGGCAGCCCCGGCCGCTACCGACCCCCCGACACCATCATGGCCTTCCTCGACGGTCTCTGATTATGCCGACCACGCTGTCCGGGGACGCCGCCGCCAGCAGCGGCCCTGGGCAGC
>JBHEMR010000047.1:0-8251 GCA_046262495.1 Pseudonocardiaceae bacterium
CGGGAAAAACCCCGCCCGCGCCATCACCTCAGCCAGCTCCCCGGTCAGGCCGAGGCGGTCGGCCAGCAGCCGCGGCAGCACCACCCCCGCCTGGGCCACCGTCCCGGCCCCACCGACCTCGACCTGGAGCCTGTTCGACCATCCCAGCGCGGGATCCACGACCTGACCGCGACCACCTGTAGCCTTCACCTGAAAGGTGTCCCTTCCCCGGGTTCATGCAGATCTCGACAATCCGCATTTTCCCAGGCCAGGGGCACCTTTCCTCGTTGCAACACCCCCGAGAGCCATGATCAGATCACTGCCGTGAATATCTGGGGACGAACGCCGACTCGGCGTCGTGCCAGGGAGGCAGCGGTTGGCCATCCTTGTCGCGGAAGTCCATCCGCCGCGCGTAGTCGAGAAAGATGTCGAGATCGGAGCGCGCCTGGCCGGGCGGTTGGACGGCCTTGTCCGACAGGTGCACGGTGCGATCGGCATTGGTGAAGGTGCCGATCTTCTCCGCCCAGGTCGCGGCGGGCAACACCACGTCGGCAAGCGGGCCGTCTCGGTCATGAACAGGTCCTGCACGACCAGGAACAGCCGCTGCTGGGACAGGATCGAGCGGATGCGGCGTAGCTCTGGCAAAGACACTGCCGGGTTGGTGCCGTTCACCCACAGAAACCGGATCGTCCCCTGCTCCACGTATCGCATCATCTGCATCAGGTGGGTGGGTGGCGCGTAGTGCGGAATCTGCATCTGCTCGATGTTCCAGATCCGGGCCAGCTCGGCGACGTGAGAATCGTTAGCCCAGTTCCGGAAGCCGGGCAAGTCGCCGTCGGCGCCGCACTCGCGGGTGTTCTCCGCGGTGGGCTGTCCATTCATCTGCAGGATGCCCGCGCCCGGTTTGCCGAGCATGCCGCGGATGATGTTGACGTTGTTGACCTGTACGGCCGCCGCGGTGGCCTGGTGGGACTGGTAGAAGCCCTGCAGCACCGTGGACAGCAGCCGCTCGGCGGTGCCGAGGATGCGGGCGGCCTCGCGGATCTGTTCCGCCGGTATCTGGCATATCGCTGCTACCCGCGCAGGTGAATATTCCTCGATCTGCTTGGCCAGCTCTTCATAGCCGACCGTGTACGCGGCGACGTAGTCGTGGTCCACCCAGTCGTTGCGGATGATCTCGTGCAGGATCCCGTTCATCAGTGCGACGTTGGTGCCGGGCAGCGGTGCGAGGTGCACCGTCGCGGCCCGAGCAACCGGCGTCTCCCGTGGATCGACGCAGATCAACCTCGGCGGGTTCGGCCCAGCCAGCCGATCCAGCATGCGCATCCACAACACGGTCTGCGTCTCGGCCACGTTATGGCCGTAAAGTGCGATGACGTCGGCGTGGTCTACGTCGCTGTAGGAGCCGGGTTGACCGTCGCAGGCAAACGACTCCTTCAATGCCTCAGCGGCGGTCGCCGTGCACAGCCGGGTGTTTCCGTCGACGTGGTTGGTGCCGATCGCGCCGTGCGCGATCACGCCCAGCGTGTAGTACTCCTCCAGAAACAGCTGTCCACTGGTGTAGAAACCCAGCGCGCTCGGGCCCTGCTCACCGAGCAGCTCCTTGCTGCGTCGCACGACCCGGTCCATCGCGGTGTCCCAGTCGGTCTCCACCAACCGGCCGCCCTCGCGGACCAGCGGCGTGGTCAGTCGGTCCGGGGCGGCATTAGCCTGCCAGCCGAACAGATCCTTAGATCGAGACGACCATGATTGACCCGGTCGACCTCGCGACCTCGGACCCCCACGATCTGACCGCCGGATACCGCGATGTCCAGAGCGTCTCCGTTGGAGTGCAGGACAGAGGCGGACTGCACCCATCGGTCGACCTGCTCGTCGCTCACACCGTCGGCCAGGTAGGTGTCGACTCGCGTCGGCCAGGTCCCACCAGACTCGTATGGGGTCCGAATCCCCCACGGCTCAGCGATCCGGTCACGGGCTGTCATCGACGGCTCCCCACACTCAGTACGTTGGCGGTTTACCCCAACAACCAGGCTTTCAACCGCGGGGACTCAGCCGGGTGACTCACCGGGGCCGCGTGGCCAGCCACTGCTGCACCGGCATCTTCTGGGAAGACGCGTACCCGGTCGGTAATAGGACCATGCCGAAGTTGGTGCGGTAGTAGACCTGCCAGGCATGAAAGCCCAGGAAGGCGCGCTCGTCACCCTGCATCAGCGCGGCATAGTGCCGCACGGCATGGACATAACGAGAGTCGTTGTTGTAGCGGTAGAGGGCATTGTCGAGGCCCGTGTCGGTGCCCTCGGCGGCACCGTTGGCGGCCAGGTAGTTGGCCGCGCCGAGGATCGCGTCACGGCTGTTCCACACATCGCCGCCCAGACCGTAGCGCGTCCAGGTGCCCGCAAGGAACTGCATCGGGCCCTGCGCGTCCGCGGTGGACAGCCCAACGATCCGACCCATTTTGGTCTCGACCAGATGTACCGCGGCGAGCACCGACCACGGCACGCGAAAACGCCGCTGTGCCTCGGCGTAGTACGCCCGCAACTGCGGCGCGGGGAGGGGCTCGACGATCCGCCAGGCTGGCACAGTCGTCGACGGCCGGGTGGTCATCGCTCGCAGCTCCCGGCCGGCGGCGGTGTTGCGGCGCACCGCGTCGCGCACCGGCGCCGGGACACCGGCCAGCACAGCAGCGTCCCAATCGAGCCGGTCAAGCAGAGCAAGGTAGGCGACCTGCGCCGTTCGACCGGCCGCGGCGACCAGCTCGGGCGGCGTCGCCCGGTCCCGGACGGCGGTCTCGGCGACGGTGAGCTGCCGGGCCAGCGCTCGAGGATCAGCCGCAGCCCGCGGCTGCTGGCCGGCCAGCGCCGGAACCAGGACCGGATCAGCCGACCGTGCCACTTCCAGCACGTGCGCAGGCGACTGGTCCGCACTCCCGCACCCGATCAGTGTCGTGGTCGCGAACATGATTGCCGCTACTGCCCTGGCCGCCACGACACCGCACGCTACTCAGGACGTCGCACCGCCTAGCGGCTCGGGCTATTCGTAGCGAAGAGCTTCGACGGGTCGTAGCCGGGCGGCGCGGTTGGCCGGGTAACCGCCGGCGATGAGTCCGATGACGAGGCTGATCGCGAACGACAGCACCACCGAGGGAATCGACACGGCGGGGGCGAAGGTGCCGACGGTGGCGCCGAAGGACGGCGCGATGGCAGCACCGAGCACGGACAGTCCGACCCCGACCCCGACCCCGATGATCCCACCGAGGCCGGCCAGCACGATGGACTCGATGAGGAACTGTTGAAGGATCGCGCGGCGGGTCGCGCCGATCGCTTTGCGGATACCGATCTCGCGGGTTCGCTCGGTAACCGAAACCAGCATGATGTTCAAGACGCCGATGGCACCGACAAAAAGCGAGATCGCCGCAACGGAAGCGGTGAACAGGGTGAGGAGCTTGAGGATCTGGTTGAAGGTGTCCAGCCTGCTGCGCAGCGATTGAACCTCGAAATCCCGCTTCGCCGGATCTTGGATTCGGTGCCGGTCACTCAGAGTGCGAATCACGTCTGTCTCGGCAGCGGGCACGGCGGCCGCTTGGGTGGCTTGCACGATGATCTGGTTGAGCTTGTCACCGCCGCCGAAGACGTAGCGGCGCGCGGTGTCCAGCGGCATGACCACATTGTTGTCGCCCGGCTCCCCGACCGATTGCATCACGCCGATGACCCTGAATATCTGGTGGTTGACCCGCACCGTGCGACCTAGCGCGGCCCCAGCATCACCGAACAGAGTGCTCGCGACGGTAGGTCCGAGGACCACCACCCTGGCCACGGAACGGACCTGGGCCTCGTCGAAGAACGATCCCACCTGAAGATCCCGGTTGCTCACCTCCAGCCAGCGATCGGTGGAACCGATTACCGCCGCGCGGAACTGGGTGGTGTCAGTTTCGGCCAGGGCTTGACCAGTAGCGGCTGGGATGACGGCGGCAGCGTCGGGTACCTGCTTTTCCAGCGCCGTGACGTCGTCGTCGATCAAGTCCTTGGGGGGACCACCACCGGGGACATTCCCGGTCGACGGCACGATCGTGATCAGGTTAGCCAGCGGTTGGATCTTTGCGTTGACCGAGGACTGCACTCCATTTCCGATGGCGACCAGAAAAATCACCGCCGCGACCCCGATGATGATGCCGAGCATCGTCAGCACGGAGCGTAGCCGGTGGGCGCGCAATCCGCGAAGCGCTATCCGGAACGCCTCTCGCAGGCTCATTCCTCAAGACGTAACCCGCTATCGACGTCGCGCACAAGGGGTCGGGGGGTGCCTATGACCAGTACCTTCAGCGGGTACCGCTGATCGTCGGATTGCGCCCGGTCAGGAGGTAGCGGCCAGTCGAGCGTGCCCTCCCAGTACGAGGTGCGCCCACGACGTAGGATCCTCATCTCTGCGGAGGCGGCCGGGTCACCAGACAGCGCGAGGACACTCATTGTGTAACCTCATCCCGCTCTCGCGGCTCGCCTGCAGCCGGCGTGCCAGCCTGCCGTACGCAGAGAGTGACAGATCTGAAGTCGGCGTCGTACAGGAGGAACAGCTCGCATGTACCACCGCATCGTGAAACGCCCCCGCCGCGCGGTCCGCACTGTTGTGACGAGCGCAGCCATGGCGTTGGCCACTGTCGCGGCGGTGGTGTCAGTCGCTGTCATGGTTCCCGGTACCGCCGCAGCCGCCGGGCCGGTCTGGGCACCCGCAGCGCAGGCGCCCATCCACCCAGGGGTGAACACCATCACCGGAGCGGGTGAGTGCACCGCCAACTTCATCTTCTACAACGCCACCGACGAGTTCATCGGACAGGCCGCGCACTGCGCCGGCACCGGCCCTCCGACCGAGACCAGCGGCTGCACCTCGGCGACCAGGCCGCTGGGCACTCCGGTCAAAATCGCCGGGGCCAGCAAGCCGGGCACGCTGGTATACAGCTCGTGGATCACGATGGCCAAAAACGGTGAGAAGGACGCCGATACCTGCAGCTTCAATGATTTCGCGCTCGTCAAGATCGACCCGGCCGACCGGGGAAAGGTCAACCCGAGCGTGCCGTTCTTCGGCGGACCGACCGGCATCTCCACCACCGCTGTCGCCGTCGGTGATCGGATACTGACCTACGGTAACTCGCCGCTGCGGGGTGGAATTTCCGCGCTGTCGCCGAAGATTGGATTCAGTCTCGGCGACGAGGGCGGTGGCTGGTCGCACACCTGCTACACCTTGACGCCTGGTGTGCCTGGCGACTCCGGCAGTGCCGTCCTGACCGGTGACGGCAAGGCGCTCGGGGTGCTGACCTCTCTGGCGTTGGCGCCGCTAGCCGGCAGCAACGGCGTCGGAGACATGTCCCGGGAGCTGAGCTACCTCAACGCCCACGGCGGCTTGGGCAATGTCGCGCTCGCCCTCGGTACCGAGGCCTTCCACTCCCCCGTGCCATAGTCCAGCGCTCCACAACCGCGCTGCAGTGTTGGCAGCTCCGGCTTCTCCTGCACGGGTCATGGCCCGGCTGCGCTGACCAGGCCGGCCAGTGCGCCGGCTCCGGCGGGGACCGTGGAGTATGAGACTGCCGGCGCGGAAGCCAGCACCACGACCACGTAGCGCAGATGCGTTCCGACCAGGCCGGTGCTGTCCATCACCGCTTGGGAGCCGCTGGTGCCCCAGCCCTGCTTGATCGCCCAGGTGGTGTGCGGTATCCCGGCCGGAATGCCGAAGTATTGGTCGAAGCCGTCCGCGGCAATCCTCGGGGCGTCGGCGAGTGCCCCACGCAGCAGGTCGCGGTCGGGGACGGGCACCTGCTCGGTGATGTAGCGATACACCGTCACCATGTCCTGCGGTGTGATCAGCGTGTCACCCCACGCGCCGGGATCGTCAGGCGGCTGGGTGCCGGTGAGCCCGAGCTGACCCACCATTCTGGTCACGATGTCGGGGCCACCGCCGGCAGTCCAGAGTCGGTCGGCGATCTCGTCATCGCTGGCAGCGAGCATCTGGTGTATCTCCTGTTGTGCCGCGCCATCCGGGGTTGCCCAGTCATTCCGCGCCGATGCGTCGAGGGCGATCAGCAACTTGACCACCGACATGGCGGCGAATTGCTGGCCGGCGTTGTGACTGGTGAGCACCGCGCCGGTCTGCAGGTCGAAAACTTCGAATCCGTCCTGGGCGGTCGGGAGTACTGCGTGCATTGCCTCCTGCGCCTGCTTCGCCGTCGTTGCTGCGGTGCAGGCTTGGTCAGCTGCTGATGCAACCGCTGCCATCGGTGCGGTCGGAGTAGTATCGCCGCTGGCAGCGGGCGCGATGATGCTGGAAGAGCGGTCGGGTGAGGTCGGCGTCGAGTGCCTCGCCACGATCGATGCCCGGGCTGCCGGTGCGATCTCCGCAGAGGCCAATCCCGCACCAACGGTGCAGAGTAGCGCTGCCACCGCCAGTATCAGTGGGCACTTCATGCCCGTTGCATCGCGGCGCTGGGCTCAGTTGATACGCCTCATGGCGATTTCTCGAGAAATCTTCAGAGAAATCTCAGGCCTTTTATCTGCCGTTATTCTCGCCGCTATCGGACGTTCCACTCCAGTGAGTGGGTGATCTGTTCGACGGCCATCTGTAGCTGGTCGGGCCGTCTGGTGGGTACCGCCCAGGTCTATGGCCGGATACCCACCTGTGAGGTCGCCACGCCCAACGACTGCGCGATCCGGAGCTCGTGAGCGGGAATTGCGGTTGTCATTGCGTGGACACTGGGTTCATGACGGAGATCACTTCTGAGGCGCAGCTGCGTGAGCTTATCGGCGAGCCGCTACCGAGAGTCGCCGCCAAGGCCAGGCCCGGGCTGCACGAGTACGACAGGCAGTGGCTCGCCAGTTCTCCATTGTGTTTCTTAGCCACCTCAGACGCGGACGGCAACTGCGACGTCTCGCCGAAGGGTGATCCGCCAGGTTTTACGCTTGTGCTCGACGACACGACGATCGCCATCCCGGAGCGCCCAAGTAACCGGCGCGCCGACGGCTTCCGGAACATCCTGGGGAACCCGCACGTCGGGCTGATCTACCTCGTGCCCGGCCGTGAAGACACCTTGCGGATCAACGGTGCAGCGCGTCTGGTGTCCGACGCCTCGTTCTTCGATCAGATGAGGGTCAAGGGCCATCGGCCCCTGTTGGCGCTCGTCGTCAGAATCGAGGAGGTCTTCTATCACTGCTCGAAGGCGTTCCTGCGCTCGGAGCTGTGGCAGCCCACCACCTGGAACGCAGCCGCAGTGCCCTCTCGCGCCCAGATCGCCCAGCGCCTTGAACGACCAAACGACGCCTTGGAGGACCTTGAGCGCTACTACGGCCCCGCATACGCCACCCGCCTCTACGGGACCGGGCGCCCATGACCGCCAAGGCGCACACTTTTCCATCGTGTTGCTGATTGCCGGACACATCACCACCACCGCGCTGCTCGGAACGCCGTAGTGTGCATCGATGAGCACCCCGATGTGTGGACCGCGCTGCACGAGGACCGCACGTTGGTGCAGGCCGCTATCGAGGAGGTGCTGCGGTACCGCTCGTCACTTCTGCATTCGGCCAGCTGCTCGCCAGGGTGGAGGCCAGGGTCGCGGTGGGTGTGCTGCTGGGCCGGTACGCCGAAATCCGGCTGACCCCCGGGGTGCCGTTGGACTTCTACGGCCGGGGCATCTTCGCGGCTCGCAACGTCCCGGTGACCGTACGACCTACCTAATGGGGTCTGCGGGGCCGTTGTGGTGACGGCTCGGTGCCGGTAGCCAGCGGTGGCCGCGTCGCCCTCTGAATGCCGCTCCGGGTAGCCTGAACATACTTTACCCTCCGGTGTACGCAAAGGGAGGCATGCAAATGGCAGCGCCGTTTTTCCTCTGCATACACGGTGAATTGGCCATCGTCGGCTACGAGCCGGACGGGGACTCAGTGCGTTTCATCGCCGATGATGCCACGCACTATCAGGCACTGACGCGCGCCGATCGGATCCGCCCGTCCAAGCGAGATGGTAGCGTTCAGCTTCGCTTTGACGGGGTCGACGCCCCTGAGCTGCACTATGGCACCGCCGCGCAGCCTCTCGGAGACACGGTGAGAGATGCGCTGCTCGGCTGGATCGGCTTCACGGCCATCGAGTTCGACAAGGACCAGCCGACCAAGGTCACAGCCGCGGAACCGGTCACGGTCCGAGCCGCCATCCTGGCGCAAATGGTGGAAATCAATGGCCGGCCAGTCGCGTATGTGCTCGTCGAGACCGCCGACGCGCTGCCGGCGGACGGCGCCTGGGT
>JBHEMR010000048.1:0-12446 GCA_046262495.1 Pseudonocardiaceae bacterium
ATCTTCGGATGCTTCCGCACCTCGAGCGTCTTGTCGGTGTTCTTCTCGATGTCCTTGCGATCCGATTCCTTCACCGCTTCGGTGATGACGCGCAGCGAACCGGCGTCGAGATCGACGGTGACCCCATCGTCGTCCCCCACATCTACGGACAAGTTGGTCACCCGGAAGGTCACGTCGTGGCCCATGGAGGTCAACAGCCCCTCACGAAAGACCGATACCCGGCAATCCACCGCTGAAGCATCGAAAGTTGGCACCCGGTTAGCGTAGCCGGACACAGAAAGTCACCGACCGCCACCCGGAGCAGAGATGGCTCACTCAACCAGATCGTTCAGGTGATCACGGCGGTCTGCATGGCCGCGGCGAGCCGCTGCACGTCAGGCAGGGCCTCCCGATCGGCGTGCGGCGCGAGTATGCAGTGTCCCGGTACAGGAAAGCCCACAACGAGCGCTTGACCAGCCGCTAGCGGCGCCATCGAGTGTGGCGTGTAAACCTGCCTCACCGCAGGTGCATGATCACACCGTGCAGGTACTCATCGACGCGGACAACCTCGACGTGCCGCGGCTGCGTCTGCTAGTCGCAGCGCTGGAGGCGGCACCATCCGGCGACGTCGTGATAGCCGGAGCACCGACAGCGCTGGAAGCGGTTGACTGGCCCCTGCAGGCTCAGGTTCTGCCCGCCAGCGGCTGGCAGGGCGCCGACATACTGCTGGCCCGCGCCTACCGCACCGATGACCGACCGCTGCTGCTGGCCACCGGTGACGGGGATTTCGTTCAACTGGCACGACGCCATCCCGGCATAGTGCTCGTCGTCGGCGGCACGTCGAGCCGGTCTCGAACATTCGCCGGTCCGCGAATCAGCACCACCGACCCCGCGGCCGACGGCGGCGCACAGCTGCGCTCGTGGCTGGACCTGCACACAATGCTGTGATTGCTCCTTGAGATTCGCGATGCACACCGGAGGAGAACCGTGTCGACGCTGTTCAGTCGCATCATCCAGGGCGAGATCCCAGGCCGCTTCGTCTGGGGTGATGACCGCTGCGTTGCGTTCCTCACCATCGCTCCATTGCGGCCTGGGCACACCCTGGTCGTCCCGCGCAGTGAGGTCGACGAGTGGACCGACGCCGACGACGACCTGCTGACCCATCTCGTGGGGGTGGCGAGGCACATCGGCACCGCGCAGAAGGTCGCGTTCGACGCACCCCGTGCCGGGCTCATCATTGCCGGGTTCGAGGTACCGCACCTTCATGTGCACGTGTTCCCCGCCTGGAGCGTCGACGACTTCAATTTCGACAACGCCAACCCGGATCCAGATCCGGCCGAACTCGACGCCGCCGCCGACACGCTGTGCCAAGCCCTGCGCGAGGCCGAGCAGAGATCGTCATTCGGCGCCGAATAGCGGTCAGCCGGGTCCGTGGGATCGCGGTTCGGCTCCGAATGGCGATGGCGGCGCTCAGGCGGAGGGGATCAGGGGGCGAAAGCTGCGCGGGTGCGGGCTGTTGTCGACAGTGGCCACCGGGTCACCTCGCCAGCGCGGTGAACTCGACGCTCCGTAGCTGGCCATGATGCTGAAACTCCAGGAACATCCGGTAGTAACCGGCGGTAGGCACGTCGACCTCGAAGTCAATCGCGGTGTCCTGGCGGGGACCCGCGACGGAACGCACATTCAGGTGAGCCAAGTCACCCTCACGCAAGATGACTAAATGCCCAGCGTTCCCGAGAATAGGATCGAGGTCGGTGACCGGCAGATCGTCGCGCATAACATGCATCCCAATTCGCGATACCGACCCAGCGAACAGATCGCCGGTCGACACCACCGTATAGCCATCTAGCTCGGCGATCGTTGAAACCTTTGATATGGGTCCGTCCTCGACGAGCCCGGGTGCCTCGAGATCCACGCCGAGCGTGACCGGTGTCGTGGCGGTCCCGGGCAGGAACTCGGCGAAAGCTCGGTAGCTGCCCGGCTGCTTGAGTTGCAGCGGTACGGTCCAGGTGCCGTCAGGGTCCATGACGGGATAAAGATGCTGGTAGCCGGTGATATCCCGGCGTACGACGAAAAAGTTCATCTGCTGGTCGCCGCGCTTCGCGAAGTCGGTCACCGGCTGGCCGTTATTCGAGAAGACGGTAAAACGGAAGTTTTCGAACTCTCCGGCGGTGAATCGCGTGATCCGAGGGCGCAGCAGGTAACCACGGCTGGCGATGGCCAGCCCACCGGGCGACTTGCCGTGATCGTCGTCCTCGCTGATGCCGTTCCTACCGTGGTCATGAGGCGCCGTCGCGGTGCGGCCGACGACCGCCTCACCGAAGTTGATCCCGAAGCCGAACAACGCAACCAAGCTGGCGAGCAACGCCATCAATGGCACCGGAGCTCGCAACTGTGCGGGCCGGAGTTTTCGAGCGTCAAGCATGTCTAGTCAATATCTCAGCCGGAGATCTCATAGCCGGCTTCGTCGACTGCAGCGCGAACCGCGTCGGCGTCCAACGGTCCACCGCTGGTGACTCGAACCCGGCCGGTGTGCAGGTCGACCTGCACATCTGTGACGCCGTCGATGCCGCCGACCTCCTGCGTCACCGCCGAGACACAGTGCTGGCAAACCATCCCGGTGATGATGTACTCGCCGACGGTGGCGGTGTCCCCCATGTCAGACCTCCTATCTCGTTGCGCTGCGCGTTCGTCAGGAGCGAATCAGGCGAGCGATCGCGTCGGCCGCTTCCTTGACCTTGACGCCGGCCTCGGACCCGTCGGCCGCGGCGTCGACCACGCAGCTTGTCATATGCTCTTCGAGCAAATTGCAGTGCTCTGGTAGCGGCGGAGACTTGGGTCAAGACATCGATGCAGTATTGATCCTCCTCCACCATCCGCTGCAACCCGCGGATCTGACCCTCGATCCGGCGTAGCCGGTTGAGGTACGCGTCTCGGTCCTTGGTGTAGTTCGCCACTACCCCGTCCTCTCCCGGCTCCTCCTCAGCGATTCCCCACCTGCACCCCGCGGGTGTCTGTCCACCACGGCCACGCTAGCTCGGAACCAATATCACCCATACCGGGCCGGACGCGAAGGTCAGCGGCGATCCATCCGGCAGATTGAAGGTGGTGATCGCATCGGGGGCCGGCCGCGACCAGCTCCCAGTGAACGCCTGCCCGTCGCGGAGTACGACCACATCACCGGAGCCCACTGTCGCCGCGAACGGCGACGCTGCTCCGGCCGCGTCGTGGACGGAGGTAGCACGCACTGACACTCGCTGCAGCACCACAGTTGCCGCACCGGGCCGCGGCCCAGACGCTGAGGTGAGCGGCGCGCCGTCCATGGAGATCACCCACCTGGCCTCCGCTGGTGCCCACTGCACGCCGACGGCGGTCGCCGAGTACCTGACCTCGGTCCCCGGTACCGGACGGCCGCCGGGCGGGAGCGGTCCGAAGCGGAACCCGATATCCCGCGGTGGCGCGCCCCCTTCACGTAGCCGGTTGGCGTCGCCGAAGAGGTTGTGCGGCATCGACCTTCGCCGGTCCCGGCGATAGTCACCAGACCGCGCGATGGCCGAGACGTCAAGTACCGGAGCGCGCGCCACCAGCGCGCCGACTTCAGGGGCTGCACCGGAGAACGCCAGCGCCGGCCGGCCGAAATTGGACAGCAGCTCCACGTCGGAGGCGCGCGAGCTGCGTACCGGCCCCACCACCGGCGGGACTCGGGACTGATACACGGCGAGTAGCCGGCTCAGCCCGCCCTCAACCGGCTCGACGTAGACCAGATCCGCCAACTCAAGTCCGCTTTGCGGGCGGGCCACCGCGGCATTGTCGATCTTCACGCAGAGTACCGGCGCTTGGAGGTCGGTGGGCAGGCCGGTGAACGGAGAGACCGGGGGCGGGGCGGGCGCGATGCTGGGTACCAAGCTGGGTGCCGGGTCGGACGGGACCATTCTCGGCGCTATCGCGCTCAGCCCAACCGAGCCGGACGGACGCTGCGCGACGGGTAAGACGACCCCCGCGGACGGAGTCACGGATGCGCTGGAGGAGCTGGACAGCAAGCTGGCGGGCAGCGCGTACACCACCAGCAGGGCCAGCACGCGCAGCGCTTGTCCCCGTCTACTCATGACCACCACCCCCTCGCAGAGCGCATGATGCCACTCTGGGTGACACTTCATACCAGCGGTGATCCGCGTGCGGGAAATCCTGGGTCACCACACCTGCGGAGTTCCAACCATTTGGCGGTACCGCATGGCGGAGGGTGACGAAATAACGCCTGGATGTGGCACTCCGCTCGGAGGATGACAAAGAGTCGCCTGCCGATTACGCTGGGGGAACATCGCTCAACGTCACTGCCGGGGGAACCTAGTGAGTATGAGCCACGGGCTGCAACGCGTCGAACCGAGGCGCGGCCTGATGGCTGTGCACCCCTGGCAGTGGAAGCTGTGGCGCGAGCGGAAAGTCGTTATCGCCTACGTCCTCACCGTGGACTTCGTGGCACTGGCGTTGGCCGCCGCGATCCTCGTTGCGATGCCGATCCGCTCTGGTGACCTGGTGCGCTTCGGGCTGCTGGTCGGGGGCGCAGTCGTCCACCGGGAGGCGGTCCACCGGATCGAAAGCCTGCGTGAGCGGACGACGGGCAATGGTCTGCTCACCAATCTCAGCTCGTTATGGATTTTTGCGGCAGCGTTGTCCGTGCCGTTACCGCTTGTCGTCGGGCTGACCGGGATGGTGCACCTGCACTCCTGGTACCGAGGTATCCCCGGCAGGTTGTACCGCAAGCTGTTTTCCGCCGCGACGATGGTGCTGGCGCCCACAGCCGCCGTCGCAGTCCTGCAGCTGGTCCAGCCCGCTGCATACCCGATCGTCCCGCACGGGCCGGTGGGTCTCGCCGTTCTGATCGGTGCCGGGACCGTGTTCTGGCTGGTCAATTATGCCTTGGTGGTCGGCGCCGTGATCATGTCCGATCCGCTGCAGTCAGGCCGCCAGGTCCTGGGCAATCCAAGTGACCAGATCGTCGTGGCGGCCTCGCTCGGGCTCGGAGTCGGATTCGCGGTCATGCTGGCTTTCGCTCCGTGGCTGATCGCCGTCCTCATGGTCACCGTGTTCGCCCTGCACCGTGCACTACTGCTACCGCACTTCCAGCAGGCCGCGCGCACCGACAGCAAGACTGGTCTGCTCACCGTGGGCTTCTGGCGGGAGGCCGCCGGCCGGGAACTTGAACGTGCCCGCCGGCTCGCTGACCCGCTCGGAGTGCTGATGCTGGACCTGGATCATTTCAAGTCGTTCAACGACCGGATGGGTCATCTCGTCGGTGATCAGGTGCTGCGTGCCGTCGCCGACGAGCTCCGCTCCCAGACCAGGCCCTACGACCTGGTCGGGCGGTTCGGAGGCGAAGAATTCGTGATTCTGCTGTCCGGTGTGGGCACCGCCCAAGTCGAGGACATCGCGGACCGGATCCGGGAGCGAATCAGCCAGCTGCGCGTCCTGGTCGACAGTCCGCATGATCGGCCGGTCACCGTGGATGGGATATCGATATCGATCGGCGCAGCGGTCCGACCCAATGACGGCGACGACATCGACCATCTGCTACTTGCCGCCGATGGCGCGCTGCTGGCCGCCAAAGCCGCTGGCCGCGACCGCGTCCGCCTCGCAACGCGCTAACCCGCGCTCTCGCTGCCATCGTGGGTGGCATGGTGAACGACGGGAACAGGCTTGCCGGGTTGGGTACTGGGGAGTTGGTGGGGCGGGCTCGCGCGGTGCGCGATGCGGTGCACGGCATCCGGGTGACCTACTCCCCCAAGGTATTCGTGCCGTTGACCATGCTGTGTCGGGATCGCTGCGGTTACTGCACCTTCGCACACGCTCCCCGGCAGCTGCCATCGCCCTACCTCGAGCTCGACGAGGTTCTGGCGATCGCCTGGCGGGGCGCGGAGCTGGGCTGTCATGAGGCGCTGTTCACCCTCGGTGAGCGCCCCGAGCGGCGCTACCCGGCAGCCCGAAGCTGGCTGACCGAGCACGGTTACAGCTCGACGGTGGACTACCTGATTGCGGCGTGCCGAGCGGTGCTCGAGCAGACCGGGCTGCTCCCGCATGCCAACGCCGGCGCCTTGCACCGCGACGAGCTGGCCGCGCTGCGCACCGTGACTGCCAGCCAGGGGATGATGATCGAATCGTTGCGGCCGGACCTCGCCGCGCATCGTGGCGCCCCGGACAAGCATCCGGACCGGCGCTTAGCGACCATGCATGCCGGGGGCGAGCTGGCGATCCCGTTCACCACCGGAATCCTGGTCGGCATCGGCGAGACCGAGGCCGACCGCGTGGCGGCCCTGGAAGCGATCGCCCAGGCGCACCGGCGGTACGGGCACGTCCAAGAAGTGATCGTGCAGAACTTCCGGCCCAAGGCGGGAACCGCAATGCGCCACGCTGCAACCTGCCCACCGCGGGAGCACCTGCGGGCCATCGCGCTGGCTCGGCTGTTGCTGCCGCCGCAGGTGCATGTGCAGGCCCCGCCCAATCTCACCGACGATCTAGCGAGCCTCCTTGCTGCCGGAATCGATGACTGGGGTGGGATCTCCCCCACCACCGCGGATCACGTCAATCCGGAGCGACCCTGGCCCGCACTGGACGAGCTGCGCAGCGCGACCCAGGCAGCGGGCCACACGCTGGCGCCGCGCCTGACCGTGTACCCGGAGTATGCCCTGCACCCTGACCGATGGCTGCATGAGACAGTCCGCTTCGGGGTGCTGGACCGTTCTGACGCCGAGGGTCTCGGGCGCGACGATCCGGGCGCGGTGTTCCCGGAATCTGCGTCCCGAGCTGCCGACGTGGGCGACGGCGCGGAGGTGGCGGTGGCCGGGCGCCGCTCCACCGCCTGGTACTCCGGCGTCGACGTCGCACCGCCGGTGTTGCTGCCGGCGCTAGGGCGGGCGACCGGTGCCGTACGTGCGGTGCTCGACGGGATTCGAGCCGACCAGCGCCCCGGACTCAGGGAGCTGGTCACGTTGTTCGGCGCCCGTGGCTCCGAGGTCGGTGCCGTTGCCAGGTTGGCCGACGAGCTGCGCGCGGCCGCCGTTGGCGACACCGTCACCTATGTTGTCAATCGCAACATCAACTACACCAACGTGTGCACCTTCCGATGCCGGTTCTGCGGTTTCTCCAAGGGCAGGCTATCGCTGAATCTGCGCGGCGCGCCGTACCTGCTAGCGCTACCCGAGATCGTGGCACGGGTACTGGAGGCGCAGCGCTGCGGCGCCACCGAAATCTGCCTGCAGGGCGGCATCCATCCCAGCTTCGACGGTGACTACTACGTCACGGTATGTCGGACGATCCACGAGGCGGCCCCCGGCATACATATCCACGGCTTCACCGCGCTGGAAGTTACCGAAGGCGCCCGGCGGCTAGGCGAGCCGCTCGCTGCGTACCTGACGAGGTTGCGCGAGGCGGGCCTGCGCTCGCTGCCCGGTACCGCCGCGGAAATCCTCGACGACGAGGTCCGCGCGGTGTTGTGCCCGGACAAGATCACTACTGCGGAGTGGTTGGAGGCGCACCGGGTAGCGCACTCAGTGGGGCTTCGCTCCAACGTCACGATGATGTTCGGGGCCATCGAGCAACCAGTGCACTGGGCCCGGCACCTGTTGCGAGCCCGGGAACTGCAGGCGCAGACTGGCGGATTCACCGAGTTCGTCGGGCTGCCCTTCGTGCACATGGCGACCCCGATGTACCTCAAGCGGGCGGCTCGGCGAGGACCGACTTGGCGAGAGGTTCTGCTGGTGCATGCAGTAGCTCGGATCGCCTTGCACGGCTTGATCGACCACGTGCAGGCCTCGTGGGTCAAGCTCGGCGCCTCCGGCGCCCGGCAATTGCTGCAGGCCGGCGTCGACGACCTGGGTGGCACGCTGATGGACGAGAACATCAGCCGTGCGGCCGGTGCCAGCCACGGGCAGGGCCTGGATGAGGCAGGATTCCGCGCGATCGCCGAACCGCTCGGTCGGCCGCTGGCCCAACGCACCACCCTCTATGAGCCGGTGGGAATCACCCCCCGCTAGCTCCGACGAACATTCGGAGCTGGGCAAACAGCTCATCTCGGCTGGTCACGTCCAATCGCTGACGCATCCGGGCCACGTGGTGTTCGACGGTCTTGGCCGAGATGAATAGCCGTTCCCCGATCTGGCGATAGGTCAGTCCGGTCAGGACGAGTTCGGCGACTTCACGCTCCCGGTCACTCAGCGTGGCCGCGCTGGCTGGTGCAGGGGCGCGCCGGGTGGCAGCTATGGGCTCGGGCGAATCGTCCGGCGCACCCTCTGGCAGCGGGCTGGCCGCGCCGGGACCGGTGGCCTGCAGCGCTCGAGCACATCCAAGCAGCGCGACCATGACCTTGCGGTCGGTGGTGCGGATCGCGGCCTGCCCAACGAGCCGGGAGCCATCGTTGGCTTGCCCGATCGTCTGCAATCCGCGCGCCGCGGCCTCCACCTCCGTGGGGTCGAACTGCCCGCCCAGCACCTGCATCCAGGCACGTCCAGCGGCAGCGAGCACGGCGGCGTAGTGGTTGCTCTTTGCTGCCTGCACCAAGGCCGCACCGTGCGGCTCGGCCGCACTGGGCAACCCGCGCAGCATCGCGGCGTGCATGTCGTACCAGTGCAGTGGTACCGACCACAGCGGCGGGTCACCCAGCCGTTCCAGCAGGACCCAGGCCTGCGCTAGGTGCGGCGCCACCCGGTCGAAGTCTCGTAGTCTGGCCGCGGCCACGGCCAGCTCACCCAATGGCAACAGGGCGAACAAGTCGGCCGGATGCCGGACGATCGCCTCTCGCGCCGCCGCCCACGCTGTCTGCAACGTAGGAATGTCGCTCTCGCGCCGGGCTAGACCGACCGCCAACGCAGCGGCGAACAACTCCTCCCGTGGTTCGAGGGTGCCTGAGTCCGGGACGGTGCGGGCCAGCCATCGCCTGGCCAGCGCGATGTCGCCACGGATCATCGCGGTCCACGCCAGCAGTAGCTGGTGGCGGGCTCGCGCAAACAACCCGCCGGCCCCGGTGGACAGCGCCCGCTCCAGGACCGAGACGGCGACGTCGAGCTCGCCACAATGCAGCGCCACGATCGCCGCCAGCGCCGCCGGAGTATCTGGAAGCAGCGCGGCGCGCCCGCCCGCTTCGAGCAACGCTGCGGCTCGGGTCAACGTGGACAGTGCCAACGTCGGGGCCGTCGTGGGGCCGGTTCCCGGTGAACCGAGTACCGACTCGAGCACGCCGACGGCCATCAGTGACTCCGCCCCAGCCACCAGCGTCGGCGGTCGGTCACCGGCAGAAGCTGCCAGCACCTCCCGAGCTTCGGCCAACGACCCAGTACCCAGCAGCGCCAGTGCCGCCAGTGGCGCCGCCGATCCCATCCGGGCGGGGCCGACCCAGCGGTAGACCTCGGCGCTGCGAGCCAGCAGACCGCGTTGGGCCAGAACAGCGGCCACGACGTTGCCAGCCCTGCCGAGGTCGGGGCACGAGGGGTCGGACAATGTCTGATCGGCAAGGCGCAGCGCCTGGTCCAGATCACCGGCGAGAGCTGATGCCTCGGCCCGCCGGGGCGCCAACGAAGCGGGGTCGGCACCGGCGGCGACGGCTTGGGCATAAAGCTGTGCAGCCTGCGCGGCAGCGCCAGACCCCGACGGTTCGGACATGGCGGCGTCACCGGCCGCTTCGAAAACCGCTGCGAGGTCGCTTCCGCGGGCACCTGCCTCGACCAGCTGATGGGCCAGGCCGAGTACCGGCCGGCCGCGTTCGAGGTGGGCAGCGAGTGCCAACCGCTGAACTACCCGCCGGGTGCCCGGCGCGGCACCGGCCACTATCGCGCGCCGCACCAGCGGGATCGGTCGGCCGTCGCTGAGCAGCAGGCCGGCCGCCTGCGCCATCGACACCAGGTCGACAACCACCACCGGATCCGACACCAGCACCTCGGCGAGAATCTCCGACTCCGGGCTCGCGCCGAGCCCCAGCGCCAGCACCAATGCCCGGAGCTGGGGAGTCAGCCGGTCCAGGCCGTGGCGGACGCGATCAATGACGTCGGAAGGCAGATCTGGACGCTCACCATCGAGCCTGCCGCCGGTCCGTAGGGAGTCCACCACCCAGTCGATCAGCATCGGAACGCCACCGGTCTGTTCGCAGAGCAGGTCGGCCACCGGCGCGGGCAATGCCCCGCCGAGCCGTGCAGCGCACCGGATCTGGATTCCGCGGCGATCCAGCCGATCCAATATCACCGGCGGATGGTGACCACCCACAGCGTCTTGCAGTTCGTCGAGTTCCGGCTTCCTCGGCCAGGGGCGGTAGGCGACGATGAGCCGCACGTCGCCGGTCAGAGCCAGACGGCGCAGCCGGTCGAGGGCCGGGCCGTCCAGCTGATGAGCGTCGTCGACCAGCACGGCCACGTCCGAGGAGGGCTTGAGTTCGACGGGCACCGCGCCCGTCCCGACGACGCTCACCTCGGCCGCCAGGTAGGCCTGCCGCAGCGCTGCCAGCAGCGCGCTCTTTCCATAGCCTCCGGGACCGATGATGCACACTGCGAGCGGAGCCGACGGGTCGGCGCAGACCGCGTCGTACAACGTCTGCGCCGGCACCGAACCCGCCAACGAGATGTCTGCATCGTCGTGCCTTGGATGGTGGCGAGCCGTTGCCTGGTTCATTCGGGCTGCCCTGGACGGGGGTCGAGTGTGGTGGTCGAAACGGCCGGGGTGGTCGGAACGGCCGTCGTGGTCAGGGGTGGCGGGGGCGGCTTCGTTGTCGTAGGAGGTGGCGGGGGCGGCGGCGCCGTCGTGGTGGTCGGGGGGCTGGTCCAGGTGCTGGTCCAGGTGTAGGTAGTGGCCCAGCTTGGCTGCGGCGCACTGGGCGCAACCGCCGGCGGATTCTGCCTAGCTACAGTGCCAGCCGGTTTGTTCGGTGCGGCCCGCGGTGCTGTACGGACAGATCCGCTCGATCCCCCGCTGTTCGAGCTGTTGTCACTGCTTGTACCGGCATTCGGTGCTGGGCTGCCGGCACCGGGAGCCGGGGCATCAGGCGCTGGGACACCGGGCGCCGTCGGAGTTCTGGGCGTCGAGGTTCCAGCGTTCGCCGGGGGGATAGGCCCGGTGCGGGAGGTCAGGAACGGAACTGACGCCACACCCGCGACGGTGAACAGTGCGAGGGTTCCGGCGAGGACGACGTGTTTCACCCGTCGAGACCTGGTTCGGCGCCACTGGAGCGCAGCGGGTTCGACATCCAGCGGCAGGGCCGTCAGGGATGGCCGCTGCGGAACCTCCGCGGGGGTGGACGCTGGAAGTTCGGATCCAGCGGCTAGTGCGGAGGTCTCGATGACGGCGCCGCCGTCAACCGCCTGGTACTCGAGATCCCCGTCGACCGACACATCGGCGCTCAGCACACTGGAAATGTCGGTGGGCAGCGCGGACAGGGCGGCGCCGAGGGCGATGGCGGCTTTGGGGTCGGTGTCGATGGCGACGGGGCGGCCGAGTTCGGCTGAGACGAGTTGGGCGACCAGTGGGATCCGTGAGGAGCCGCCGACGAGCAGGACTGCGTCGAGGTCGTGGGGTTCGAGGTCGGCTGATCGCAGTGCTCGGCGTAGTGCCTCGATGGTGTGTTCGATGTGCGGGCGGATCATGTCTTCGAACTCGGCGCGGATGAGCCGGACCTGGGATTGCACGCCGGGGGCGAGCACCGGGATGGTGACCTCGGTGTCGGATGACAGTGCTTCTTTGGCGTTGGTGCATTCTCGGCGCAGCGCTGCGGTCGCGGCCAAGGTCGCGGGATCGTCGGGGTCGAGTTGGGCCAGTGCGGGTACCGCGGTGATCACGTGGCGCATGATGGCGTCGTCGAAATCCGCGCCGCCGAGCGCGTCAAGGCCCTGGGGTACCCCCAGGACCTGCAACGTCGTGGCACCGGTCTTGCGGACCACGGCCGCGTCGAAGGTTCCCCCACCGAGGTCATAGACGGCGATGGTGCTGCCTGAGTCGATGCGCTGGGCCAGTGCATAACTGGCCGCGGCGGCTTCGGGCTCGGTGCGAAAGGTGATCGACGCCAGCCCCGCCGCGCGCAACGCCGCGGTCATCGTCGAAATCTTGTACGGTCCCCACCCCGCGGGATGGGTGACCACGATGCCGGTGGCCGGGCCACCCTCCCGCGCCGCGACCCGCTCGATGACCCAGCCCAGCACCATCGCGGTGATCTCCGGCGCCGAATGCGGCCGCCCTCCGATGACCATCGGCACCTCATCACCGATGCGCCGCTTGAACTCGCGCACCACCCGATCAGGATCGGTGACCGCGCGACGCTCGGCGGCCTCGCCGACGACCACCTGCCCGTCAGGCGCCAGATACAGCACCGAACTCACCGCGGTCGACCGAGTCCCCAACGCCACCACCTCAGGCACCCCAGACCGCCCACCCTCCAGCCGGCAAATCGCCGCAGCGGTAAACGTCGTGCCCACATCGATCCCGAGCCAGTAGCTCATCCT
>JBHEMR010000049.1:0-13990 GCA_046262495.1 Pseudonocardiaceae bacterium
GCGGGCGACATGTGGCAACTGCTCTACGCCGGCGCCGCCGGCGGCCGCAAAGGCGTCCCGGACACGATCCGGGCTCACCCGCTGGTATTCGCCACGCTGACCGCACCCGGATTCGGGGCGGTGCACACCACCCGCACCGATCGCCAGGACAAGCACGCGCGATGCCGCCCGGCCCGGGCCAAGCCCACGCTGTGCCGCCACGGCCGATCCACCTGGTGCAACGCCACCCACAGTGACGACGATCCACGGCTGGGCCAGCCACTATGCCCAGACTGCTACGACTACCCCGCGCACACCGCATTCAACTGGCACGCCCCCGAACTATGGCGCCGATTCACCATCACACTCCGGCGCGTGCTCGCCCGGCGGGCCGGGCTCACCGCCAAGGACTTCACCGCGCGGTGCCGGCTGTCGTTCGCCAAAGTCGCCGAGTTCCAACGCCGCGCCGTCGTCCACTTCCACGCCCTGATTCGACTCGACGGACCCGGCACCGACTACACCCCACCACAGATCAACCTCGACGCAACCGACCTCGCCGACGCCATCGGTGAAGCGGCCAGCCTGGTCCGGCTCACCGTCGACATGCCCGACGACAAAGGCCTCAATCTCCGATTCGGGGAGCAGACCGACACCCAACCAATCAACGGCGGCCCAACCGGTGAGCTGATCCCGGAGCGCGCGGCCGCGTACATCGCCAAATACGCCACCAAAAGCGCTGACGACTTTGGGCTGGGAGACCGGCGCATCACCCTGGAGTCCTTGCCGCTGCTCGACGTCAGCGACCACGTCACGCGTCTCGTCCAGACCTGCTGGCAGCTCGGCGAACACGAAACCTACAACGGGCTGCGCCGGTGGCTTCACATGCTCGGCTTCCGTGGCCACTTCGCCAGCAAAAGCCGCCGTTACTCCACCACCCTCGGCGCGATCCGCGGCGAACGACGCGTCTACCGCCAACGCCAAGCAGCCGAGCACGTCCGCGAACTGCTCGACGACGACACCACCCTCGTCGTCTCGCACTGGGAGTTCACCGGCGTCGGCTACCTCACCACCGGAGACACCGCCCTCGAACTCTCCGCAGCCGCCCGAGCCCGCGAACAGCGGCAAGCCGCCCGCGACGCCGCATGACGAGCACAAACAACAAGGCACCGGAAAGGGACAGCACCAGTGAACGAACCACAGGAATTGCGGGCCGGACCGCGGTTCGCGCCGAAGTGGTACAGCGTGGCCGAGGTTGCCGACCAGCTTGGCTACGGCCTGTCGAAGACGAAGCTCCTCATTGCCACCGGGCAGATCCGCTCGCTGAAGGACGGCGGCCACCGACGCGTTCTGCCCGAGTGGGTAGACGAATACGTCGCCCGTCGGGTCGCCGAGGCGTGCGCATGAGTACGCGAGCCAGAGCCAACGGCGAGGGCTCGATCTTCCCCTACCGCAATGGCTTCGCCGCTTACACATGGGTCACCAAGCCCGACGGGCAGCGGCAGCGCAAGTACATCTACGGAAAGACTCGGGAGCAAGTGCATGACAAGTGGCTGAAGCTTCAGCAGCGGGCGCGGCAGGGGCCGGTGGCGACGAGTGTGCCCAAGCTGGGCGAGTTCTTGGTGTACTGGCTTGAGGAGGTGGTGAGGCCGAATCTGGCGCCCGCCACGTACGTCAATTACGAGTTGTTTGTCCGCCTGCACATCGCGCCGCGGCTCGGTGATCGACGTCTTGATCGTCTGAGCGTGCGGGACGTCCAGACGTGGATCAATGAGGTGGCCCGTACCTGTCAGTGCTGCGCGCAGGGCAAGGATGCCGCTCGTTCAGATAAGAAGCGCCGATGCTGTGCAGTAGGCAAGTGCTGCGAGGCTCGGTTGTCGTCCCGCACGGTCAACGATGTCCGAGCCTGCCTGCGTGCCGCGTTGTCTCAGGCCGTGACTGAGGACCTCATTGCCAAGAACATGGCGAACTCGATCAAGGTTCCGTCAGTACGCAAACGCAAAGGCAAGGCATGGAGTAGCGACGAAGCCCGGCACTTCCTGGAGTCCGCACGCTCGGAGCGTGATCCGCTCTACGCCGTTTACGTGCTGATTCTCGTGCTCGGGCTACGAAAGGGCGAGGTGCTCGGCCTGACGTGGGATGACGTCGACCTCGACGGCGGAGAGCTGTCGATTGGCCGTCAGTTGCAGCGGGTGAGTCGGCAGTTGCTGCATCGGGAGACCAAGACCGCTACATCCGATGCGACGCTGCCGCTGCCGGACGTCTGTGTCGCCGCGCTGCGGCTGCGGAAGGTGGAGGAGGCTCACGCAAGAGAACTGGCGGGGTCGGCGTGGCAGGGCGGCAAGCTGATCTTCACGACCAAGTGGGGCACGCCGATCGAACCACGCAACTTCAACCGGTCCTGGGATGCCCGCTGCGCCAAGGCTGGGGTCCGGAAGATCACGGTGCACGACGGGCGCCGCACCTGCGCGACGCTGTTGGTGGACCTGGACGTGCATCCCCGCGAGGTCATGCAGATCCTCCGCCATGCGCAGATCGCGGTGACCATGGAGATCTACGCCCAAGCGTCATCAAAGGCCACCCGCTCTGCGTTGAAGCGGTTGGGAGACAGCCTCGGTAAATGACCTGCTGCTGTACTTTGCTGCTGTACTGGGGTCCAACGCCCGGTGTGAAGATCACCGGATAGGGCCTTTGAGCTGGTGTGGAGCTGAGGGGAATCGAACCCCTGACCTTCTCGATGCGAACGAGACGCGCTACCAACTGCGCTACAGCCCCCCGCGATGCGCGCCGAGTTTAGCAGCGGCCGTCGGCTACTCGCCGACCGCCCGACGGTAGGGCGGCTTGAAGGCGGGCTGCAGCTCGTCGAACGTTGGGTCTTCATCGTCTAGGTCTAGAGCGACGGCGGTGTGGGGGGGCGCCGACGACACAGCGGGCCGCTGCGACGATGGCTCCTGCTCTGCCCCTTCTCCGCGGTGCCCGTCGGTGGCGACGTCGTGGCGTACGTCGGGCGCAAGACCGGCTGGTCGAGATCCGGCCGCGCGGGCGGCCCGACGCCGTCGCACCTCGTCCTCGATACGCACCTGCCGGCGTAGATAACCGAGATAACCGACCAGTGCCAGATCCAGCACCGCGTGCACCCACCACAGCAGGCTTGACGCGATGTAGGCCAGCACCAGACTGGCCACCGCGGCGATCGCCAGACCAAGCACCACCCGCTGCCGGAACGCATACTTCTCCCGGGCTAACTGTGCGGCGACCTCCGGGTCATAGCCACCGCGACCCGATCTGTACCGATGCTCGTCCAAGATTGACTCCCGCTGCGCGATTCGTTCACCGATCAGGCGCACCTGTTGACCGTGCTCGTGCGCCACCCGAGGAGGGCCCGGCCGGTGTAGTACCCGAGAAGCCAGCGCAGACTCCGCCGTGCGTACCACCTCCTGCCGTCGCTTCGCGACCATCGGGACGAGGACGACAAGCCATGCCGCCGCCAGCGCCGCGAAGATCAGCGAGCTGGGCACTCCTCGCCCCCTACCCGGTCCGCCATTCCTGAGCTGCCTGCAATACCGCCTAGATCACGGTAGTGACAGTGAACTCGCCGATCCCGGAGGCGCGCCGGAGGTCGTGAGTGCGTAACAGTGTTAGAACACTGTTACGCACTCACGAGAGGCGAGCGTGGCCGGAACGGACCAGGCTCGCCACCAATCCGGTGCCGACCTCATCCTTAGTCAGGGCGAGCAGCCGATGGTCCCGCCACGCGCCGTCGACCTCCAGGTAACGACGCAGCAGGCCCTCATCGCGGAACCCGAGCTTGGCCAGCACCCGGAGGCTGGCCGCGTTCTCCGGCCGCACGGTGGCCTCGACCCGGTGCAGCCCCACCAGCCCGAACGCGTGGTCCACCGCCAGTGCCACCGCCGCCGTCGCCACACCACCCCCGGCCGCGCCCGCCTCCACCCAGTATCCGACCCACGCAGAGCACAGCGCGCCACGCACCACGTTGCCCAGCGTGAGCTGACCGGCGAACTCTCCTCCCACCGTGATCGCGAAGGGCAGAGCTTGGCCTCGCCGGGCCGTCGCGCGCAGCCCGCTGCACATCACCGGCCAGACCATGGTGGCGAAGCGCTCAGCCCAGGCCCCCTCCCCATCGGGCTCCCAGACGCGCAGGTAGGCCTCGTCGCGCAGCCTCAGCCGGCTCCACGTTGAGCCGTCACGCAGCCGTACCGGGCGCAACGTCACCTCTCCCGCCGCAACCCGCACCGGGCCCAGCCGCGCTGGCCAACCGGGGTGACGACCATCAGGTCCAGGCCCGAACACAACGCCTCATCCGCGCTGCGCGAGGAAGCTCACTGCAACGAGCTCGCCGACCGACACTTCTGTGGTGTCGGGATCGACGAGGATTAGACAGTTCGCCTCAGCCAGCGAGGCCAGCAAATGGGCGCCGGAGGTACCAAGAGGTTGTACCAAGTACTCCCCCGTGTCGGGATCGCGCAGCAGTTGGCCGCGGATGAACCCGGATCGACCCGCGGTGGACGTCACCGGGGACAGCAGTCGCGCGGTGATGGTGCGGCGATGGGGATTGCGCTTCCCCAGCGCGAGCCGGATCAGCGGCCGGACCAGCACCTCGAAAATTACGAGCGCGCTGATCGGATTGCTCGGTAGTAGAAAGGTGGGCACCGAGTCCGCGCCCAGTCGGCCGAAACCCTGAACGGAACCGGGGTGCATCGCGACTCGTCCCGCATCGAGCGGGCCGAGCTCGGCCAGCGCGGCGCACAGCTCGTCGCCCACCGCTCCGCCGACCGCGCCGGTCACCACCACGATCTCCGACACCAGCAGGCGGCCCTCCACCGCCTCGCGCAGTCGGGACGGATCGCTGGGCACGATTCCGACCCGATGCACTTCGGCGCCGGCATCACGGGCGGCCGCGGCCAGCGCGTAGGAGTTGATGTCGTAGACCTGCCCAGCGCCTGGGGTACGTTCGACGTCGACGAGCTCCTCACCGACCGATAGCACCGACAGCCGGGGCCGGGGGTGCACCCGAACCTTGGCCCGCCCCACCGCGGCGAGTAGCCCTACCTGTGCCGGGCCGATCACCGCGCCGGGACGTACCGCGACGTCGCCGGTCTGCACGTCCTCCCCAATGCGGCGCACATAGGCCTTCGACGGCACCGATTGCACCACGGTGACCCGCGCCGCATGAGCCCCCTCGTCCCCGGTATGCCCCAGCGGCACCACCGCGTCAGCCAGGGCGGGCAGCGCCGAGCCGGTGGCCACCCGGACAGCCTGGCCGGGCTGCAGCCGCAGCGGCTGCCGCGAACCGGCCGCGATCTCGCCGACCACCGGCAACGTCACGGGGACCTCCGTGACGTCCACGCTGCGCACCGCATACCCGTCGACCGCTGCCTGATCAAAGCCGGGCAACGCACGTTGCGCCACGACCTCCTCCGCGCAGAGCATGCCCTGTGCCTCGGAGATCGCCACTCGCACAGGTTCGGGACGCACCGCAGCGTCCAGCACCCGCCCGAGCTGCTCGTCCAGCGACCTCACGTGTTCTCCTGCTCCAACCTGTTGCGTAACCAGCTGCGCAGACCCGGACCGATTTCAGGATCCTCCAGCGCGAAGTCCACCGACGCCCGAAGCAACCCGCCGGGGTTGCCCAGGTCGTGACGCCCACCGCGGTGTACCACGATGTGCACCGGGTGGCCCTCGTCGATCAGCAGCGCGATGGCGTCGGTGAGCTGCAGCTCGCCGCCGGCGCCGGGAGCGATCCGGTGCAGCGCATCGAACACCACGCGGTCCAGCAGGTACCGGCCGGCCGCCGCGAAGGTCGACGGTGCTGCCTGCGGCGTCGGCTTCTCCACCATCCCGCGCACCCGCTTGACGTCGGCGTCATCGGCGTCATCGACGTCGCTGACATCGAATACCCCGTAGGCGGAGATCTGTTCGCGGGGGACATCGAAGGCACACAGCACGCTTCCTCCGTGCCGCTGCCGGATCGCGGCCATTGTGATCAGCACCCCGGTGGGCAAGATCAAGTCGTCGGGCAGCAGGACGGCTACCGCGTCGTCGGAGTCGCCCAGCAGCGGTTCAGCACAGCCCACCGCATGCCCCAGCCCGAGCGGCTTGTGCTGTACCGCGACTTCGGCCCTGATCAACTCAGGGGCCCGGCGCACCTTGGCGAGCAGCGTTTCTTTGCCGTGCCCTCGCAGCCCGGCTTCCAGATCCGGGTTGGGGTCGAAGTGCGCGGCTACCGACTCCTTGCCTGGGGACACGACGAGCACCAGTCGTTGCGCTCCAGCCTGGGCCGCCTCCGCCGCGACGTACTCGATCGCGGGGGTGCCGACCACCGGTAGGAGTTCCTTGGGCACGGTCTTGGTTGTCGGCAAGAACCTGGTACCGAGCCCGGCCGCTGGCACGATTGCAGTGCGGACCGCACCGCGCCCAACCGGTCGCATCGCTGAGGAACTCATGACGCCCGACCCTATCGGCCCACCCGACACACCTGCTGCGACGTCCACCCGGCCCGACATGGAGACTTAACGGGACGTATAGGGGCTCGATAACCCCGATAAGTCTCCATGTCGGGCGGTTACGTGGACGAGAGCGGCAAGTGGGAGCTGCGGCGGCGGTTGGTTGCGGCGCGGCGGAGGGTGCCGGCGGCAGTGCGGGAGAGGGAAGCGGCGGCATTGGCGACGGTGCCGTTGCCGGGTCTGCCGGGCACGGTGTGCGCCTATTGGCCGGTCGGCGACGAACCGGGCTCACTGGAACTGCTCGATGGTCTGGTGGGCCGCGGCTGCCGGGTGCTGCTGCCCGTGGTCGATTCATTGCGGCCGCTGGAATGGGCCGAGTACACCGGCGTGGGCTCGCTGCAGCGCGGCCCGCTGGGGTTACTCGAATCTACCGGCCCCCTGCTGGGCTGCGCGGCGATCGCCACTGCCGTGCTGGTCCTGGTGCCGGCACTGGCCGTGGACAGGACCGGAGTACGGCTCGGCCGCGGGGGCGGGCACTACGACCGGACGCTGCCGTTGGCGACGCCAGGTACCCCGTTGGTGGCGATCGTCCGAGACGATGAGGTACTCGCCGCACTGCCCGTGCAAGCGCATGACATTCCGGTCACCGCAGCCCTGACCCCTGGTCGGGGTCTGCTCCAGCTGCCCCTCGAAGCCCCAGCGCAGCCGCTGAAACGTGGCTCAGCGTCGTGAACTCGACAGCACGACGATTTCGCCGCGGAGAAGTCGGTGGTGTCTAGTGCACGGCTCATCAGCGCAGGGCGCGGCCGCCCGACACAGGGAGGAGGGTGCGGCCGTACGGCTGTCCATGGCAGGGGTCTTGCTACCATGGTGGTTGGCACTCTCGTGGGCAGAGTGCCAACCCGTGGAGGCGAGACGTGCCGACCTACTCCTACGCGTGCACCGCGTGTGAGCACCGCTTCGACACCGTGCAGAAGTTCACCGACTCGTCGCTGACCGACTGTCCCGAGTGCTCCGGCCAGCTGCGCAAGCTGTTCTCGCCAGTCGGCATCGTGTTCAAGGGCAGTGGCTTCTATCGCACCGACAGCCGCTCCGGCGGACAACCGCACGAAGGGCAGTCCGGCTCGAACGGCAAGTCAGAGTCCGGTAGCGCGAACGGCAAGTCCGAGTCCGGTGCTGACAAGAAGGCCGAGTCCCGTACTTCCGAGTCCCGCACTAACGGCAAATCCACGTCGGAGGCCAAGCCGTCGAAGTCCGGGTCCACTGAGTCGAAGTCTGGGTCGGGTGCGGCATCGCCCGCGTCGAGTTCGGCGACCGCCTCCGCCTCCTGATCTAGCGCCCTCCCGATGTAGCGAAGTTATCCACAGCCGTTCGGTCGTCCACAACCTACGGTGGTGTGGGCTGCTGCCGCGGCCCGATCCATCTAACGTCGCGATCGTGACGAGATCGGGAGGCCCGTTTGGAGCCATGGCAGTACCGCTGCGGCAGTGGTGGGAAGCGCTGCAGCGTTGGTCCGGTTTCGGCCGGACGCTGTTGCTACGCCGGGCCATCGCGGCGGTGCTCGTCGGGCTCGCTGCGGTGCTGGCACTGGCTCCGGGTCGAGCAAGCTCCGCCAACGATGCGGTGGTGGTCGCTGCCCAGAATCTGGCTGCGGGGACCGTGCTCGAGCCAGCCATGATGACGCTGCGCGGCATACCCAAGCAGGTGATACCCGACGGCGCTGCTCGGCTCCCGTCCGCGGTGCTGGGCCGGACCCTGGCCGCACCGGTCCGGCGCGGTGAGCCGTTGACCGATGTGCGGTTGACGGGTTCCGATCTCACTCGGGCGATTTCCACGAATCCCGACACGGTGAGCGTTTCGCTGCGGCTGGCGGATCCCGGCGTCGCCGCGCTACTGCGTCCTGGTACCACCGTCGATGTGGTGACCGTCGGCGAACGTCAGGACGAACCGGTGGTGCTGGCCCGTGGTGCCGTGGTTCTCGCGGTGCTGGAGGCCAGCGCTCACCCCGGCGACCGTGCCGGAATGCTGGTGCTGGTCGCACTCGATCCCGTTGCCGCGACGCGGGTCGCGGCCGCGTCGATCTCCCAGACCCTCACCGTGACCTTCCGCTGAGCAGGGTCAGGTGGTGTCATGATGCGGGGGGCGGTTGTCCTGCAGCCACCGATCGCGCTCGTCAGACTCTGCGTCCGCCAACCAAGGCTGGTCGTCTGAGGTACTGTCGGGCAGCACGTCCCCGAATACCAGATCCAGCCTTGTCCCGCGGCCCGCCGCACCCGCGCGCGTGATGACACCCTCCCCTACCGCGTGATCGCTCGGGCCAGCCAGTGCCGATCACTTCCCGCTACCGGATCCCAGTGCCAGGATATAGCTCATGACTGCGTAACACAGTCTCCATCTCGCAAACGGAAGGCTCCCACCATGAGTCTAGTGGACAAAATCAAGGACGCGGCCGGTCCCGTCGTCACCATGGCCACCCCTGTCGTTGCGCAGGCCATCGACAAAGCCACCCCGCTCGTCGAGATGGCCATGGAAAAGGCCAGCCCGTACCTCGAGCAAGCCAAGGAGAAGGCCGACCCGTTCGTCCACTTGGCTAAGGAGTTGACCGCTCCCCTCCTCGAGCAGGCGATCAACAAGGCCGGCCCGTACGCCGAGAAGGTGTCGGTAACGGCTGGCCCCATCCTCGATCAGGCGATGGAGAAGGCCGGCCCACTCGTTGAAAAGGTCACCGGCATCGCCGTCGAGTACGTCGGGGTCGCGGTCTCCACGGCGGACAAGGCCACTGGCGGCCGTTACCACGACCAATTGCAGAGCGTGAGCGATGCACTGAGCCGTAACGGCAAGGCAGGCGGGAAGCACTGAACCGCCCCGCCCCGCGGGCCCGCAACGCCGACCGTTCGGGCCCGTCGTGGTGGTGGCCAGCGGATCCTGGGGGCGCTCAGTCCTGCTCCGGCCAAGACAGCTCTTCGATCACCCGTCCGACAAGCGGGGTAAGGGTCGCCATCCCGTCCCTGACCGCGGCCCGAGACGCCGCCAGGTTCACGACCAGGGTGCTGCCCGAGACCCCGGCCAGCCCACGGGACAGACCCGCGTCCACGGCGCCCGCTGCAAGACCAGAGGCGCGGATGGCCTCAGCGATACCCGGTATCGGCCGGTCCAGCACGCCGGCCGTGGCGTCCGGGGTGACGTCTCGCGGTGATACCCCGGTACCACCGACGGTGACCACCAGGTCCACGCCACCGATTACCGCCGTATTCAGTGCGTTGCGAATGTCCACCGACTCGCCCGCCACCGCCACTGAGCCGTCGACCACGAAGCCGGCTTCCTCGAGGAGCTCGGTGACCAGCGGACCAGTTGCGTCCCCACGCTCACCATGCACCACCCGGTCGTCGACGACCACGACGAGAGCCCGCCCCAGGCTGCGCACGCTGCGTTCCATGCCGAGCACCGTAGCCGGAGGCTGTCCGCGCCGAGAAACAGGTCTCGATCTCCGGGTCTGCGCAGCCGTTGGCAGGTTCTTCAGCGGGTGCCGACCTGCTGGCTACCCAGGGTGGCCTGGACCTGCCGAGTGGCGCCGCCCGCCCCCTTGATCGTGACAGTGACCTGGGAACCCGGTGAGTGTGAGCGGACGGCCGCGACGAGCGCATCGCCACTGTCGATCACCCGGTCGCCCACTTTAATGATCTTATCGCCGGACTTGATACCGGCAGCGGCAGCCGCGCCACCGGGCGTGACCTCCTGGACCGTCGCTGCGCCGTCCTCCGGCTGCCCGGCCGGGACGATCACCCCCAGGATCGCCGAAGTGGCCTGACCGGTGTGGACGAGCTCGTTAGCGATCCGCCTGGCCTGGTCGATGGGGATAGCGAAGCCCAACCCGATCGATCCCACCTGCCCGCCACCGGAGCTGAGCGAGGCGATGGCGGTGTTGATGGCGATCACCCGGCCCTGCATGTCGGTCAGCGGGCCACCAGAGTTACCTGGGTTGATCGCGGCGTCGGTCTGGATCGCGTCCAGCACGGTGTCCTGACCGCTGCCCTCGCCGCCGGCCCGCACCGGGCGATCCAGCGCACTGACGATGCCGCTGGTCACGGTGCCCGACAAACCCAGTGGCGAGCCGACCGCCACCACTTCTTGACCCACCCGGACATTGCTTGAGGTTCCCAGCTGAGCCGGGATGAGGCCGCTGACGCCCTGAGCCCGCACCACCGCCAGGTCAAAGGTAGGCGCCCTACCGACGATCTGGACCGGCACCGAGCGGCCGTCCTGCAACACTGCAGCAAGCCGGCCGCCGGTCGCCGCCGGTTGCACCACATGATTGTTGGTGAGGATCAGCCCGTCGGCGCTCAGCACGATTCCACTGCCCTCGGCGGCCACCTGAGACCCATGCACCCGCAGCTGGACCACGCTCGGCGTCACCTTCTGCGCCACCTGCTCGACCGACCCACTAGGTAGGTTCGCGATCGGTACGGCGCCTGGCGCCGGCAGATCCAGCGCGCTGGTAGCCTGCGTCCCGCTGCCGGCCAGCTCATAGCCGACGGCGCCGCCGACACCTCCGGCGACCAGGCCGACGATCAGCGACAGCACGACGGCTCCGACGACGGGTCCACCGCGACGCGGTTCACCGACACTTGACGACGGCATTCCGATCGGGGCGGTGGGTGGTGAATGCTGTTGCCCCGGCTGCCATGACGACCCCCGTTGACCGGTGGGCGCCCAGGGCGAGGGGTACCCGACGGGATCGCCGGGTTGTGGTGGGCGCGGCGTCTCATCGGTCATATCTCTAGGGTGTCCTGGATTCCTGAGAGGGGCATGTGAGGCACCTTAAGGCTGTGGGGTGGATGGTCTACCGGGCAGCTCGAGGGTCATCAGCATGCCGCCCGCGAAGTTTTTCCTGGCCCGCACCGTACCTTCGTGACGGGCGGCGACCTGCGCCACGATGGCCAGTCCTAGTCCCGACCCGGGCAGCGTACGCGCGTCCGACGAGCGATAGAACCGCTCGAAGATGTAGGGCAGGTCGGCGTCGGCGACCCCAGGTCCGGTGTCGGCGATGTCGACCGCGCCAGTACCCCGGCCCGTCGGCGCTAACCGGACGGTGACGGTCGCGCCCGGGGGGCTCCACTTCACGGCATTGTCGAGCAGGTTGAGCACCGCGCGTTCCAGGGCGTTGGCGTCACCGAGCAGGCTCCACGGAACAAGGTCGACTTCGAAGTGAACTCCCGGCGCCCGGCGGGCCGCCCGGGCCAACGCCCGCTCGACGACGTCGGCCAGTTCGACCGGTTCGTGCACCACCTGCGGGGCGTCCTCGCGGGCCAGCTCGACGATGTCTCCGACCAGTGTGGACAGCTCCTCTACCTGTGCCCGCACGTCGTCAGAGATTTCCTTGCGGTCCTGTTCGGACAGTGAAGGAGCGTCCGGGCGGTCGGATGCGGCCAGCAGCTCCAGGTTGGTGCGCAACGAGGTCAGCGGGGTGCGCAACTCATGGCCGGCATCAGCGACCAGCCGGCGTTGGCGTTCCTGCGATTCGGCCAGGGCGGCGAGCATGCTGTTGAAGCTCGCCGTGAGCCGGGCGAGTTCGTCGTCGCCGGAGATGGCGATGGGTTGCAGATCACCGGTCCGAGCGATCCGCTCGGTCGCTTCGGTGAGTCGTTGCACCGGGCGCAACCCGCCCTGGGCGACCGCGGTTCCCGCGGCCGCGGCCAGCAGGACGCCGGCTCCTCCTACCAGGATGAACACCAGACCGAGCCGGGACAGTGTGATCCGCGTGGTATCCAACCCACTGGCCACTACCAGCGCGGCACCCGGCCCCGCAGACACGGCGGCGACGCGCAGGTCCCGCACCTTATCGGTGCGCAATGACTGGGATTGTTCGCCACGCGCCACGGCGAGTTCCTCCGGCCCCAGCTCCAGGTCCCCGCCGACCACGCTTTGGCCGGTACGGCCGTCGAGCAGGCCGACCCGGATGTCAGCCGCGCTGAAGAAACTAGTGGGTATGCCACCGAGTTGCTCGGCGTTGGCCAGTGTGCTGCGTAGCGAATCGGCGCGCTGTAGCAGCGTGGTGTCGAGCTGATCGTAGAGGCTCGTGCGCACCGTGAAGTAGCCCGCGAGCGACACCAGTGCGACGGCGGTTCCGACGCACACAGCGGCCAACCCGGTGACTCTGGTACGCAGCGACATCCGCCGATTCCCGAAGGTCGGGTCGGCCGGCTGTGTCACGGAGGCGTCACCCGCAATGCGTAGCCCACGCCCCGCATGGTATGGATCAGTCTCGGCTCACCGCCCGCTTCGGTCTTGCGCCGCAGGTACCCGACGTAGACCTCCAGTGCGTTGCCGGAGGTGGGGAAGTCATAGCCCCAGACGTCCTCCAGGATCCGGCCGCGGGTGAGCACTTGCCGAGGGTGGCGCATAAACAGCTCCAGCAGGCTGAACTCGGTACGGGTCAGGCTGATCCGGCGGGTGCCCCGGGAGACCTCGCGGGTGCCCTGGTCCAGGACGAGATCCGCGAACACCAGCGTGGTGCCGGTCATCCCGACCGTGCCGACACTGTCCGGGGAGCGCCGAAGCAGGGCCCGCAACCGAGCGAGCAGCTCCTCCAGCGCGAATGGCTTGGGCAGGTAATCGTCCGCGCCAGCGTCCAGTCCGGCGACCCGGTCGGAGACCGCATCCCGGGCGGTGAGTACCAGTATCGGGAGATCATCGCCGGTACCGCGGAGCCGTCGGCACACTTCCAGCCCGTCTACCCGGGGCATCATGACGTCGAGCACCATAGCGTCTGGTCGCTGCGTCGCCACCACTTCCATGGCTTGCAAACCGTCCCCGGCAAGCTGCACCGTGTAGCCGTTGAACTGCAACGACCGGCGTAGCGACTCCCGGACCGCCCGATCGTCATCGACTACGAGGATGCGCATCCGCCTAGTGTGGACCCCCCGCCTGAGAGCGACCTTAGACGACCGCAGCGTGGCAACTGGCGTAACGAGCGACCGTGTTCTGACGCCAAGCAACTGAGTGTGATCGGTGCGATGCACGCAAGGGTGAGCGACCGGGGGTAGCCCATGATCGACCGAGAGCACCAGATCCCTACCCTGATGCTCCGCTCAGGCGGTTACCCTCTCACCGTCGTCGTGTGCGCGCAGCCGGATCTAGCGGTACTGGCGAAGTGGGACGCGATGGTCGCCGATACCCCGCAGTCTGATGTCACCCAGCTCTCCGCCTGGGCGCGGCTACGCGCCACGGTGGGTTATGCCCCCCTCTACGTCCTGGTGTGGCGCGGCAGCGATCTGGTGGCGGGCGCGCAGATCCTGTACCGGCGATTCCCCGTCGTTGGCGCGGTCGGCTACCTGCCCTACGGTCCGGTGATCGCGCCGGACGAAGCCTGCGATGACGTCTGCCAGGCGCTCTGCGGAGCGCTCGCGGGCATCCCCCGCCGGCGGCTGCGGATTCTCTTCGTCCAGCCGCCTGATGGGGCCGAGAACATCAGCTCCGAACTGCTCTCACGCGGGTTCCGGTCCTCCAGCGCCGAAGTAGCACCGTCGGGTTCACTGCGCATCGACCTCGCC
>JBHEMR010000050.1:0-6612 GCA_046262495.1 Pseudonocardiaceae bacterium
CTGGCCGACGGTTTGCTCGACGTGATCGTCATCGCCGCGGTGAGCCGGCGCCGGCTGCTGCGGGTGTTCCCGGCGCTGCGCACCGGTGGCCACGTGCACGAGCCGGAGGTGGCGGTCCTGCGCACCGAAACCGTAAGCATCGACGGCGACCCCGGCTGGCCCGTCTACGCCGACGGCGAACCGCAGGGCACCTTGCCGGTAACCGTGCACTGCGAACCTGGGGCGCTCACCGTCGTCGCCTAGCCTGGGACGGTGGCCAACTCTCCCGCCGAGGCGTACGCATCGGCCCGTCGGCGGGTCACCTACCCGCGCCTTGACGACTTCGCTGGCGGCCTGCCCTTTGAGCTTGACCCCTTCCAGCGCGCGGCATGCGAAGGCCTCGAGGCAGGCCACGGGGTACTGGTATGCGCACCCACCGGCGCAGGCAAGACCGTGGTCGGTGAGTTCGCGGTACATCTGGCCCTGGCGCAGGGCGGCAAATGCTTTTACACCACGCCGATCAAGGCGTTGTCTAACCAGAAGTACGCCGATCTGGCGGTCCGGCACGGTGCGGACCACGTCGGCCTCCTCACCGGGGACACCTCGATCAACGGCGGCGCCCGGGTAGTCGTGATGACCACCGAGGTGCTCCGCAACATGATCTACGCTAGATCCTCCACTCTGGACGGGCTGGCCTATGTCGTCATGGACGAGATCCATTACCTCGCCGACCGCTTTCGCGGCGCGGTGTGGGAAGAGGTTATCCTCAACCTGCCGGACAGCGTGCGGTTGGTCGGCTTGTCCGCCACGGTGAGCAACGCCGAGGAGTTCGGCGAGTGGCTGGTCGACGTACGGGGCGACACCGCGGTGGTGGTCGACGAGCACCGTCCGGTCCCGCTGTGGCAGCACATGATGGTCGGCTCGCGGTTGTTCGACCTGTTCGCCAAGAACACCACCGACGACCGGCTCAACGTCGACCCGCAGCTGGTGCGGCGCGTCGAGGAGGTAGAGCACCGCAGCGGGTGGGATCGGCCGCGCCACGGCGGACCCCGATTCCGGCCCCCGGCCCGGGTGGACGTGGTGGCGCGGTTGGACCGTGACGGGTTGCTGCCTGCGATCACGTTCATCTTCAGCCGAGCTGGCTGCGAAGCGGCGGTGAACCAGTGTGTCCACAGCGGGCTGCGATTGACCACCCCTGAGGAGGCTGAGCAGATCCGCCGGGTGGTGGACACCCGCACGGCTGACCTGCCGGAGAGTGACCTCGGGGTGCTCGGCTTCTGGGAGTGGCGCGACGCGCTGGAGCGGGGCGTCGCCGCACACCACGCCGGGATGCTGCCCGCGTTCAAGGAGACCGTTGAGGACCTGTTCGTCCGCGGGTTGGTCAGAGCGGTGTTCGCCACCGAAACCCTCGCGTTGGGGATCAACATGCCGGCCCGCACGGTCGTGCTCGAACGGTTGGTCAAGTACAACGGCGAGGCCCATGTCGATCTCACGCCTGGCGAGTACACTCAGCTCACCGGACGGGCCGGGCGGCGCGGTATCGACATCGAGGGCCACGCGGTCGTGTTGTGGCAACCGGGCGTGGACCCGACGCAGGTCGCTGGGCTGGCCTCCACCCGGACCTACCCGCTGCGCAGCTCGTTTCGGCCCGGCTACAACATGGCCGTCAATCTCGTCGATCGGGTCGGGGTGGCCGCCGGTCGAGCGCTGCTCGAACAATCCTTCGCGCAGTTCCAGGCCGACCGCTCAGTGGTCGGCCTGGCCCGTCGAATCGACCGCAACGTCGAGGGTCTAGCTGGCTACGCCGAAGCGATGGTCTGTCACGCCGGTGATTTCGCCGAGTACGCCCGATTGCGCCGGCAGATCTCGGAGCGGGAGCGGGCACTGGCCCGTCTCGGTGGTGCGGCGCGCCGTGCCGAGGTGGCTGCGTCGCTGGGCCAGCTCAAGCGTGGTGACGTCATCGCGGTGCCTGGCGGGCGCCGGTCGGGTTTGGCCGTGGTGATCGATCCTGGCGACGGCCCAGCCGACGATCCCCGCCCGCTGCTGCTCACCGAGGACCGCTGGGCGGGCCGACTGTCGATGGCCGACTTCCCGACCCCGGTCGAGGTACTGGGCCGGATGCGGTTACCCAAGCGAGTCGAGCACCGGGTTCCTCGGGTGCGCCGCGACCTCGCCTCGGCACTGCGCGAAACCGGCATCGCAGTACCGTCCCGGGCTCGCCGGCGCAGCGAGGCGGCCGACGACGCCGAGCTCGCCGCCCTGCGCCGGGCACTGCGGGCGCATCCGTGCCACGGGTGCGCTGACCGGGAGGCCCATGCCCGCTGGGCGGAGCGCTCCGACCGGCTGGACCGCGAGACCGACACGCTGCGCCAGCAGGTCGCCGCCACCACGCACTCACTGGCCCGCGCGTTCGACCGGATCCGCGCACTGCTGGCCGAGCGTGGTTACCTCGACGGCGAGCAGCTCACCGAGCACGGCCGTCGGCTGGCGCGGTTGTGGTCGGAGACCGACCTGCTCACCGCGGAGTGCCTGCGGCACCGGATCTGGGACGGTCTCGAGCCGGCCGAGTTGGCCGCGGTGATCTCCGTGTTGGTTTACGAATCCCGTGGAGACGCAGCCACCCCCCGGGTTCCTCCCGGCCCGGTCAGCGATGCGCTGGTGACGACTGTGCGGTTATGGGCGGAGCTGGAGGCCGACGAGCGGCGATACCGGCTTGAGCGGACCCGCGAACCCGATCTGGGTTTCGCCTGGCCGGTGTACCGGTGGGCACGTGGCGAGTCACTGTCGGCGGTGTTGGTGGCTGCCGAGACCAACGGTGCTGAGCTGTCCGCGGGAGACTTCGTCCGGTGGTGCCGCCAGGTGGTCGACGTGCTGGACCAGGTGCGCGGTGTCGAGGGGGAGAGCTCCGCGGTCGGGGCCGTGGCCGCCGCCGCGGTTCGTGCGTTACGCCGCGGCGTGGTCGCCCTGGGCACCGTGTGACAGCTGCCCAGGATTAGCGCGAATCCGTTGGGGAATCCCGTGTCGTGAAGACCGAACTGAGCCTTGACGTCGATGGTGCGCCGCAGCACCTGCTGGTGGATACCCGGATGACGCTGCTGGACCTGCTGCGGGACCGGCTGGGGAACATGAGCCCGAAGAAGGGCTGCGACCACGGTCAATGCGGTGCCTGCACGGTGCTGATCAATGGCCGTCGCGCGCTGGCCTGCCTGGCGCTGGCGGTGGCGCACGAGGGCTGCGAGGTCATCACGGCCGACGGCCTTGCCCACGACGGCGCCTTGCACCCGGTGGCCCAGGCATTCCTCGACCATGACGCGTTCCAGTGTGGCTACTGCACCCCAGGACAGATCTGCTCGGCGGTCGGGATGCTGGACGAGTTCGCGCAGGGTTGGCCGAGCGCGGCCACCATCTACCCGGCGTCCGAGCCGGAGCTCGACCACGACGAGGTGGCCGAACGGATGAGCGGAAATCTGTGCCGCTGCGGGGCGTACGCGAACATCGTGCCCGCGGTGCAGGCTGCAGCCGCGCAGGTGGCGCCGCGGTGAAGCCGTTCCTCTACCAGGCCCCCGGTGACGCCGCTACTGCGGTGCGCAGCGTCGCCACCGATCCGGCGGCGGTGTTCCTCGGTGGCGGGACGAACCTGGTGGACCACCTCAAGCTCGGTGTCGCCACACCGGATCTCATCGTCGACGTCACTGCGGCCACCTCCGACGAGATCACCGACGACGGCGCAGGCGGCTTGCGCATCGGCGCAGCGGTTCCCAACAGCGACCTGGCCGCCGACCGCCGCGTGCGGGAGCGCTATCCGGTCCTGGCGCAGGCGCTGCTCGCTGGCGCCTCCGGCCAGCTGCGCAATATGGCCACCACCGGCGGCAATCCACTGCAACGTACCCGCTGCGTTTACTTCCAGGACGTCACAACCCCTTGTAACAAACGCACGCCCGGCTTTGGGTGCTCGGCGATCGGTGGCTACACCCGTTATCACGCGATCCTCGGGGCGTCCGAACGGTGCATCGCCACCCACCCCTCGGACATGGCAGTGGCGATGGCCGCTCTGGACGCCGAGGTCAGAGTGCTCGGAGGGGCCGGGGAACGCGCGATACCGTTCGTGGACCTGCACCGGCTACCCGGCGAGCACCCCGAGCGTGACACGGTCCTCGAGCACGGCGAGCTCATTCTGTCGATCGACCTTCCGGCACTGCCGATGGCGATCCGCTCGGCGTATCGCAAGGTCCGCGACCGCGCGTCCTACGCGTTCGCGTTGGTGTCAGTCGCTGCGGCGCTCGACGTCGCCGACGGGGTCGTGCGCGACGCCCGCATCGCCTTCGGCGGAGTGGCACACAAGCCGTGGCGGGCGACCCACGCCGAGGAGGTGCTGCGCGGGGCGACCGCGTCCGATGACAGCTACCGGGCGGCGGCGCAGGCTGAGCTGGCCGACGCCCGCGCGCAGGACGGCATCGACGGCGGCAACGCCTTTAAGATCCCGCTGCTGACCCGCACGCTGGTGGCGACGCTGAGGGACCTCGCTCGCGAGGAGGCCTGACATGACTGCGCTGCAACCTCGAGCGATCGGCCGGGATCTGGTGCGCCGGGACGGCCGACTCAAGGTCACCGGCACCGCGCCCTTCGCTTATGAAGGCCCGCTCGGCAAGCCCGCCTACTGCCACCTGATCCAGGCCACCATCGCCCGAGGCCGGGTCACCGCGATGGACACCACGTCGGTGCAGGCCGTCGAGGGGGTGATCACCGTGCTCACCGCGGACAGCGCGGAACGGCTCGCGTCCACTGAGGACAATGAGCTCGCCGTGCTGCAGAGCGACGAGATCGCCTTCCGTGGGCAGATCATCGGCGCGGTGATCGCGGAGACGTCCGAGGTCGCGCGCCATGCCGCAGCGCTCGCCCGGGTCACCTACGCCCAGCAACCGCACGACGTCGAGCTGTCCGCCGACCGGGCCGATCTGTACAAACCCGACAAGCTCAACGCGTCCTATCCCACCGACACCGCTGACGGCGACGTGGCTGCGGCGATGGCGAGCGCGCCCATCACCTTCGAGCAGACGTACACGACCGCGATGTACCACAACAACCCGATGGAACCGCACACCACAACCGCCTTCTGGGAAGGATCGCTCACTTTGTGGGACTCGTCGCAGGGCGTGCACTCCGCCCGGGCCACGATCGCCAAGGTGTTCGGTCTCGGCAACGAGCAGGTGCGGGTGATCTGCCCTTACGTCGGGGGCGCGTTCGGGTCGAAGGGGACGCCGCATGCCCATGTCGTGGCCGCCGCGATGGCCGCACGTGCTGTGCCCGGCCGGGCGGTGAAGCTTGCGCTCACTCGCCAGCAGATGTTCTTCCTCGTGGGTTACCGCACGCCGACAATCCAGCGAATGCAGCTCGCCGCCGACCGGGAGGGGCACCTGACCGCGATCGCGATCGACGTCGTCGAGCAGACCTCGCGAATCAAGGAGTTCGCCGAGCAGACTGGGATGCCGACTCGCGTCATGTACGCGGCGCCGAATCGTCGTACCACCCACCGGCTCGCCGCACTCGACGTGCCGGTGCCGTCGTGGATGCGGGCACCGGGGGAGTGCCCTGGTATGTTCGGGCCCGAGGTTGCCCTGGATGAGCTCGCCGAGCAGCTGGGCCTCGACTCCATCGAGCTGCGGATCCGCAACGAGCCTGCGGTCGATCCGGACTCCGGCAAACCGTGGTCCAGCCGGAATCTGGTCGCATGCCTGCGCCAGGGTGCCGATCGGTTCGGTTGGGCGGACCGTGACCCGGCACCCGGGGTACGCCGCCAGGGTGACTGGCTGGTCGGCACGGGTGTCGCTGCCTCGGTGTATCCCACCTACCGGATGTCCGTCTCGACGGCGACGCTTCGTTACGAGGAAGGCCGCTACGTCCTGGAGATCGGCGCGGCCGACCTCGGCACCGGCACCTGGACGACGCTGCCGCAGATCGCGGCTGACGCGCTGGACGTCGACGTCGAGGACGTCGAGGCGCGTATCGGCGACACGGACTATCCCATCGCATCGGTGGCCGGCGGCTCGTCGGGCATGACGACGTGGGGTTCGGCGGTCGTGGAGGCAGCCCGAGCGTTCCGGGACAAGTTCGGCACCAATCCCGCCGACGGCGACGCGGCAGAGGGGTCGGTCAGCCCGTCCACCGACAAGTACGCGATGCACGCGTTCGGGGCGCAGTTCGTCGAGGCTCAGGTGCACGCCGACACCGGGGAGATCCGGGTGCCGCGGCTGCTTGGGGTATTCGCCGCGGGCCGGATCATCAACCCGCGCACGGCCCGCTCGCAGTTCATCGGCGGGATGACGATGGGCTTGTCGATGGCTCTGCACGAGCAGAGCGTGCTCGACCCGCGATTCGGTCACGTCGTCAACCACGATTTCGCCGACTACCACATCAGCGCCTGTGCGGACGTGGGTGACGTGCAGGCGTACTGGATCGACGAGTACGACCCGCATGTCAACGCGATGGGCTCGAAGGGAATCGGCGAGATCGGAATCGTGGGTACCGCCGCGGCGGTGGTCAACGCGGTGTACCACGCCACCGGAGTCCGGGTGCGCGATCTCCCGGTCACCCTGGACAAGGTGCTCGCCCAGCTACCGTCCCGCTGAGCGCTCT
>JBHEMR010000051.1:0-4458 GCA_046262495.1 Pseudonocardiaceae bacterium
CCCAACCCGGTGCCGGTCCCTCCGGTACCGGACCCCGTGCCCGTCCCACCGCCCGAACCCCAGCCAGTCCCGCCGGGGTTATCCCATCGTGCCTACGAGGTCGCCAGAGGAGGTAGCACGATGGGCGGATACCGCATTGCACGATGCTGAACTGTGGGAAGAGTTCCACCGGGTGGGACATGTCGTCGCGTGAGCTTGCAGACCGCTGACGATCTTCAGGTGACGCGCACAGTGGTCCGCCGCGTGCACGCCGCCCGCCGAGGAGATCGAGAATCTGACGCGGGGCAGACCGGGTGGCGGCACGGCTTGATGTCGCTGGGCCACGACCCGCTCAAGCCGGGTGGGCCCGGTACCGCGGATCATGTTCTCGACGTCGCGCGCGCTTCGCCACCAAGCCCAGGCTGGATCGTGTACCTCGGCAACCCAAGGACACCCCATGCGCCCCTGGTGGTTGAGGTCGGAACTCGGTTGACGGCTACCCAAGTCGGGTAGTTAGCCGGCATGGAGTGGATCGCGACGCAGGAACACTGATCGACCGTATGGCTGATCATGTGATGGTCGGTGGCGGCGTCTACCTCGCGGCCCCGCGGGCGCCGTTTCAGCTGTTCATCGCTGGTGCCTGCACCGCGCCCGTTGGTGGTATCACCGGGTCTCCCGGCCGCGCCGCGGCCAAGGCGGCGCTGATCTGGCGCCGCCGTAGCGGTTGCTGATCGTGGCCGCTGAAATCATGTCGATCTGTGCGGGCGCTGTCCCGTCGCACGGCTACGGTCAAGAGTCTGGTCACCGCGGGCAGCGTGCCGTTTCTGGCGTTCGTGCTGGCGTTAGGGGTAGTGGTACGGGCGGTGGAGGACAATGGGCTGGGCAGTGCAATCGGTCGGCTGATACCGGTCGGTTCGTCGTTGCCCGCCCTGCTCGCAGTCGCCGCGCTGGCAGCGGTGTTGGCCAACGTGGTCAACAATCTGGCTCTCCCGGCATGAGTGTGGGTCGGGGGTTGGGATCTTGCGGGTGGGTTGGTCAGGTGCACTGGGTGGAGAGCTACGTGTTCGGTGGAAGTGCGTAGCCGAGGGTTTGCAGGGCCTTGCGGAAGGCGGTGTCGTGTTCTACCGGTACGACGAGGTGGCGGTCACCGACTGGCCGGCATAGTTTCGAGGTCGCGCGGTCCCGGGCGATCATGACTGCGAGGGCTGGATCGGTGCATTCGATCAGCAGGATCAGCCCGTGGTTGGACAGGCGGCTGGTACGGCTGGCGAGGTCGGTGAGGAACTGGGTTACGGTCTGGGGTAGCTGGTGTTGAGCACGGTGCAGGAACGTGGCCAGCTCGCCCAGCTGCCGACCGGTGTTGAGTGCGGCGAGGGCGGTGGAGGTGGTCAGTGTCCAGACGCGGTCGGAGGTCCGTTCAGCGAACGCGTCGAGCAGCATGGTGTCGGCGGGCATCAACTTCCCGGTGACCACTACGTCCAGGTTGTTCAGCACCTTCAACTCGATCCCGTCGCGCTCGCCCGGGAGTGTCGGGCTGGGCTGGTAGGTGGTGCTCAGCCCCAGCGCGTAGGAGCCGAGCGGGGTCAGCCGCACCGCGAGTAGGCCGTCGTAGCGCGATAAGGGACCCTGGTAGTAGTAGTAGTCCAGGTAGTCCGGGAGGTCGCCCACGCGAGCATCTTCGGGGTCGGTGTAACCGGCGTCGACTAGCCCTAGCGTGGCGGCGTATTCGAACAGGACGGCCAGGGTGTAGCGGCCCTGCAGCACCGCCCAGCCGTGGTGACCGTCGTAGCCGAGGCTGCCGTGCTCGGGATCGTCGAGGTAGAGCTTCCAGATGTTGGTGCCTCGGGAGACCTCCGGGTCGTGCCCGCCTCGGCGCATGGCGGCGAACAACTCCTCGATGGCCACCCACTGACCTTCCGGGCAGTACTGCGCGAGCGCCTGGGCGACCACGCCGCGACGGGTTTTGACCGCGGTGAGCGCTCTGGCCTTGCGTTGGCCCTTGATGGTGTCGATCCGGCTGAACTCATCGATCAGACCCGCGGTGACCCACCGGCGCCACAAGTGGCGGATTGTCTCCGCTGCCGGGGTGCGCAGGGCCTTGTTCCCCCGCTCGGTGAGCACCATCTTGCTCCCGGCCAGCTCGGCGAGTCCGCCCGCCTGTAGCAGCAGCGGCCAGGCAAACGAGGCCATCGCCTCGCCGTTGTAGAAGTCACCGGCCCACAGGGCTTGCTCGACCGCTGCCACGGTGGCGGCCGAGGGCCGGCGCGTCTTCTCACTACAGCGCAGCCTGCCCGCCGCGCACAACTGCAGGACCGCGGCCACATCAGCCATCGCGGCCTGCTCGGTGCAGCGAAGCACGACCTCATCGTCGGCGACGTTGGTCACGAGGAAGGGCAGCAGGCCGGGTTCGGGCATGTGCGGCATCCTCCACTCCAGGCCTGGGTCAACGCCACAGAGTGCCACGCCCCCGCGACGAGTCAGAGCGGGTGCTCCGTATGGCAGGCGCAGGGTGATCGGTCCGCAGGAGAGCATCACCAAGGCGAGGGCGGCGGTGGCGGAGTGGAAGCCGTAAGCCCGTCGGATGATCAGGCGGACGTGGTTGTTGAGTCCTTCGACCCGACCATTGTTGATCTTCAGGTGGATGGCGGCGAGGATGCCGTCGCGGAACTTGCGGATGGTCTTGGCGACCTTGACGAACGCGGGGAGTCGGGAGCGGCTAGCCCGCGAGCACCAGCGGTCGATGAGCTCGGTGGTCTGGTCGGGGTCGAGGTCGCCGGCGAAGATCTCCCGGAACGCCTCCTTGAGGCTGTAGGCCCGCCACAGGTCCCCACCGCGGCGACGCAGCTGGCGCAGCGTGGTGTTCTGGTCGTCGGTGAGGTTCTCTGGTCGTTTGAGCAGCGCCCATCGGGCACCCTTGAACTTCTTCGCGGCGCCCTGATCAGGCAGCTTGCGCAGCTCGTTCCAGGTCGCGCGGCGCGCGGTGTCTAGGGCGTCGGTGACGAGTTTGACGGCGTGGAACGGGTCGATGCAGCGCACCGCGGTCGGGGCGTGAGTGGCCACGCTTTTGGCAAACGCCGGTCCCATGTCCATGCTCACCGCCTCCAGCGCGGCGCTGCGCTCGGTCCCGAGCTCGGCGAAGAACTTGTCCAGGGTGGCGGTGTCCTTACCCGGCGCCCCCCACACGATCTTCTTTCCGGTGTGGTCGGCGACCAGGGTGAGGTAACGGTGGTGGCGGCGCCAGCTGACCTCGTCGACACCAATGTTGACCAGCCCGTCGAGCCGGCCTGGGTCGAGTCCGTCGGCGACCACCCGCGCACACATCCGTCCGACGCTGTCCCAGTCCAGCCGCGAGATCCGGGTGATCGTGGTCTTGTCGGTCTTGCTGGCCAGGAACGCCACCAGATCTTCAAAGTCTCGGGTGAACCCAGCCCGGTGCCGAGCGAAGGGCACCGCCTCGACCCGCACCCCGTGGGTCGGGCAGCGCAACCGACGTAACCCGGGTGCGCGCAGCAACACCCGCCAACGCCCGAAGTCCAGGTGCCGCCACGTCGCCGATACCGTGCGGGTGTCATAGCGCGACCGGGTGCTAAATGAGCACAACGGGCACTCCAACCGGCCACGGCGCAACCCAACCTCGACGACCACGGCGTCATCGCCGAACGACACGCCACGCACGACGATGCCCGACAGGCCCAACAGACGGCGGAACGCTGTGGTCACACGCACGGATGCGTGACTCCTCCAGGCTCGGTGAAGATCTTCGTCGACCCCCGAACCTACGGGCCGCGCCCCGTGCGCACCCCGCAACCCACAGCACGGGGCCCGCAAGACCCTCCCCACCAGACCTTACCCGGTTCCCATCGCAAGATCAGACCCACATCGATGCTGGGAGCGCCAACAATCTGCCCGCCGTGCTCGTGCTGTTGCCGGCCGCGGCTGCGGCCGGTTCCGGAGTCGTGCTGGCCGTACTTATCGGCGTCAACGTCGGCCCGAACCTCACTTATGTCGGCTCGCTGGCCACCCTGCTGTGGCGACGCATCCTGGCCCGCAACAATGCCGAGCCGCAGCTCGGAGAGTTTCTGCGGCTCGGCGCGCTCACTGTGCCGCCGGTGCTGGTGCTGAGTGTGCCGACTGGGGCGTCAGCTAGCCGCGCTGCGAACCAACGCCGGGTTCTTCATGATTGGCGCAGTCGGTATGTGATCGGAGGAGCTGACGTGACGAGCAGTGTGGCCGTGCTGGGAACCGGGATCATGGGCGCGGGGATGGCCCGCAGCTTGGTGAGGGCGGGACTGGACGTCACCGTCTGGAATCGCAGCGGGGACAAGGCCCGACCGCTGGCCGATGACGGCGCCAAGGTCGCCGCGGATCCGCCCGAGGCGGTGTCCGGCGCGGACGTCGTGGTCACGATGCTCTTCGACGTCAATGCGGTGGCCGAGGTCATGCAACGGGCGCTAGCCGCGACGCCAGAGCACGCGGTCT
>JBHEMR010000052.1:0-17415 GCA_046262495.1 Pseudonocardiaceae bacterium
GGCTTCTTGGCGGCCAGGTCGCTTACCGCGAGCACGTGCCCGGCCGGCAAGGCGCAGCGGGCGACCAGAGATCGACCGAACAACGCGCGCATCGGCGCGAGCTCAGTCGCGACCGCGTCCTTGTCGACGGGCGCCGCGAGCGCCGCGCCGATATAGCGGACCCCGTCGACGAGCAAGCGAAGTTCAGTGGTGGTGACCGAAGCCGCCACGTCCGGACCGAACATCTCGCGGGACAGCGTCACGTGCACCTCAATCACCCGCGCGCCGAGGGTCACCGCGGCCAGCGCCGGGAAGATCGTCCCCGAATGGTCGGACAATCCGGGCGCGCAGCCGTATCGCTCCCGGATCTCACCCAGAACGTTGAGACCGACCCGCTGCGGTGCGACCGGGTAAGCCGACGTGCACTGTAGAACCGCCAGCGACCCGGCACCGCCCTCCCGCAGCCGAGCGACCGCGCCGTCAAGCTCGGCCCAGCCGCTCATCCCGCTGGACAGCAGCACCGGCGCCCCGGTCTGGGCCACCGCATCCAGCAGCTGCGGGTTGGCGACCTCACCGGAAGCGACCTTCCATGCGGCGACGCCAACGCGGCGCAGCAGCTCGACCGCTTCCAGCGAGAACGGGGAGCTCAAGAACGCCAACCCGCGATCCTGCGCGTGCTGTCGAAGACCCGCCCAGGCCTGCGGGGAGAACTCCATCCGCCTCCAGTACTCATACCGGGTGTCGTCGGCGTAGCTGAATTTGACCCGCCACGGCTCGTCGGTCCGGCTCTCGGCGGCCGCGATGTGGGTCTGGAATTTCACCGCATCGGCACCCGCGTCAGCGATCGCGTCGATGAACGCGTGCGCTGTACCCAGGCTGCCGTCGTGGGCCTGGCCAACCTCACCGATTAGCGCGACGCGGTGGTCCCAATCGAGTACAGTCACGCTACGCATTCCCCAGTATTCCCGAACGGGTGGAAACCATGACGCAAACGATGATTCGCGAGCGGATTGCTGCGCTTGGTTACGATTATGGTGCGCAAGCCGCGCTGCGAGTCGCAGAGTGCAACCTTTGCGGGTCGCGGGAACACGCCGTCGAGGTCGCTGGACGTGACCGTTACGGCTATGCGGCCACCTTCGTGGTGTGCCGGCGTTGCGGACTCGGCTACCTCTGTCCACGGCTGAGCGCCACGCAGTACGCGCACTTCTACTCCAAGATCTATCGCCCGCTGGTGTCGGCCTACCACGGCCGCCGCATCGACGCCGAAACCGTGCAACTGGAACAGCGCGAGTACGCCGCTGAGCTCGCTGCCTTCCTGCTCCCCCGGCTGCCGTCGTCGCCGCGCACGATCCTCGACATCGGCGGCTCAACGGGAGTAGTCGCCAGCGTACTGGCGGCACGCTGCAACGCGCGCGCAACCGTCCTCGACCCCAGCCCAGATGAACTCGCTGTGGCGCGAGCCACCGGTATGGAGACGATTGCGGGCCTGATCGAGGACTTCGACCCGGGCGAGCGTAGCTGGGATCTGGTGTTGCTATGCCAGACGATCGACCACCTCCTCGACGTCCGCGGCACACTGGGGGCGCTGCGCCGGATGACAGCCGTCGGCGGTCGAGCGTTCGTCGACATTGTCGACGTCGATGTCCTGGTGGACCGGACCGGCGATATCGAACGGGCGGTCAAGATCGATCATCCGTACTACCTCACCCGCCCCACCGCTGCGGCGTTGTTCACCCTCACCGGTTTCACGATCGTCGCTGAGCGACTCACCGATGACGGTCATCGAGGCTTCGTGCTTGCTCGGGGCCCCGCCCGCGAGCCCAACTGGTCGGCACTTCAGGCCAGCGCAGCGCAGTTCGTCGCCAACGTCAGCTGACTCGGACGGGCGCTGGGCTACCCACCACGGTGAGTATCGCAGCACCGACGGTGACCTATGGCTGGCTATGGCTAGAGTCACCGACGTGCTTGATCGTCGCAAGAAGATCTGCGTCGTCGTCGCCAGCCGGGCCAATCTGGCCCGGATCACCACGGTCCTTGAGGCGGTACGCGATCATCCCGCCCTGGAACTGCAAGTGATCGCCGCCGCATCCGCGCTGCTCGAACGGTTCGGTTGTGCCGTGGAGGTCATGGAAGCTGCCGGGTTCATCGCGGACGCCAAGATCCCGTTCATCATCGAGGGCCAGACGCCGGCGATCATGGCCAGATCCACTGGGCTGGGCCTGCTGGAATTGCCGACGGCATTCGAGCGCCTGGAACCCGACGTCGTGGTTACCGTCGCCGACCGCTTCGAGACGATAGCGACAGCCATTGCCGGTGCCTACATGAACATTCCCGTCGCCCACACCCAGGGCGGCGAGGTGTCCGGATCTATTGACGAGAGTGTCCGGCACGCGATTACCAAGCTGTCTCATATCCACTTCCCGGCGACCGAGCTTAGCGCCCGCCGCGTCATCGCGATGGGTGAGGACCCGCGGTATGTGTTCAACGTCGGCTGCCCGTCGATCGACCTGGCCGCCCGCGCCCGCCCCGGGTCCCGCCGCGACGCGCTGATCGACCACTGTGGTGCCGGTTCACCGATCGACCCAGAGAAGCCCTTCCTGCTGGTGATGCAACACGGCGTGACCACCGAGTACAGCCACGGTCTCGATCAGATGACCGCGACATTGCGCGCCATCTCGTCGATCGGAATGCAGGCGCTGGTCTTCTGGCCCAACGTCGACGCCGGCAGCGCCGAGGTCGCCACCGCTATCCGGCAGTTCCGCAAGCAACCCTTGGCCGACCGCTGCCAGTTCTTCTGCAACCTCCCAGCCGAGGATTTCGCCCGGCTGATGATTCATTGCGCCTGCATGATCGGAAACTCGTCGGCTGCCCTGCGCGAGGGAGCATTCCTCGGCACGCCGGCTGTCAGCGTCGGCACCCGCCAGTGCGACCGGGAATGTGGTCCCAACGTGATGTTCACCGCACAGGATCCCGGCGATATCGCTGAGGCGATCCGGGCTCAACTTGCGCACGGGCGCTATCAGCGCAGCGATCTGTTCGGTTGCGGCACCGCCGGGCGCGACATCGCCGACGTGCTGGCGACGGTGAATCCCCCCGTGCAGAAGCGCCTGCACTACGACTCCGCCGACCTACTCGGCGACCGCACCGGGGTGTAACCAGGTTCTACTAACCCGATGACCCGGTTAACCCCAGACGCCGCCCCGCACGGCGTAGGTCGTGCCGTCGGACTTGATCCGGCTGAAGCCTAAATGAGGGACTAGCACGCCGGGCATGCGAACCGAGCCGTCGGCTTGCTGGCACTGCTCCAGGATCGCGACCAGCGTGCGGCCGATGGGCAGCCCGGAGCCGTTGAGGGTGGCGGCGAACCCGCGCTTGCCGTCCTTTGTCTTGGTGCGGATACCCGCTCGACGTGCCTGGAACGACCCACAATCCGACACGCTGGAGATTTCGCGGTAGCGCTGCTGGCTGGGCAACCACACCTCTATGTCATAGGTGTACTGCGCGGAAAAGCCGATATCACCGGCGGGCAGCGTGACGACGCGGTACGCCAGGCCGAGTTCCTGCAGGCAGGTCTCGGCGTGGCTGAGCATGATCTCCAGCTCCTCGGCAGAGCGCTGGGCGTTGACGATCCGGACGAGTTCCACCTTCGAGAACTGGTGCAGTCTGATCAGTCCACGGGTATCCCGCCCGTAGGAGCCTGCCTCACTGCGAAAGCACGGCGTGTGCGCGGTGTAGGCCAGCGGCAATCCCTCTGCGGGCAGGGTCTCGCCGGCGTGCAGGTTGGTCAGCGGCACTTCGGCAGTCGGGATCAGAAACAACTCACGATCTTCGACCCCGGTCTTGAACAGGTCTGCTTCGAACTTGGGAAGCTGGCCCGTGCCGGTCATCGTCGGCCGGTTCACCAACGCCGGTAGCGAATACTCTATGTAGCCATGCTGTTGGGTGTGCAATTGCAGCAGGAACGTGGCGATGGCCCGCTCCAGTTCCGCACCCGGGCCCTTAAGAATGGCGAACCGGGGGCCGGCGAGTTTCGTCGCTCGCGGGAAGTCGAAGATCCCAAGACGCTCACCGATGTCAACGTGGTCGGCGACCTCGAAGTCAAAGATGGGAATATCACCCCAGGTACGCACCTCAACGGCGAATTCGTCGGAGTTGCCGTCAGGAAGGTGATCGTCCGGCAGGTTGGGAATACCAAGAAGGAACTCCTGGAGATCGGCTTCGAACTGCCGGTGCTGCTCCTCGGTCTGCTGGATCTCGGTCTTCAACGCCCGAGCGCGCTCCCGCAGCTCAACGACATCCTCACCGGCCCGGGCCTTCGCCTGGACCTGGTTGGCGACCTGCTTGACCTCCCCGCGAGCGTTGTCGATCCGTTGGATTGCCGACGTGCGCTGCGTCAGCAGCTTGTCCAGCTGCCCGAGGTCCAGCTCGTAGCCTCGTCGCGCGAGTTTCCGCACGGCCTCGGTGGCCGGGTCGAGGAGAACCCGAGGATCGTGCATGCGTGCTCCCGTGCGTTGACCTTGCGGCCGGATAGTGGATCGACTTCGCACCGTGAGCGTAGCCAACCCCGCCACACCGCACAGACCTGCCCGGAGCGGTACTACGGGCGCGCGACACGTCCATCACTGTGCATGAGGCTCCTGAACTAGACGCTACTGACATTCCTCCGGTGTCACCGTAAGCGACTACCCGAATACTACCGGTACCGCAGTCACCGTCATCTATCACCTTTTGCAGGCTCGCTCTCTATAGCGCTACGGTCGGGTAGGTCAATCGAACACGCGGGAGCTCGTACCGAAACGGGCTGAGAGGGCAGCTGGACGTCGTCCGGGGCTGTCGACCGCAGAACCTGTCCGGATAATGCCGGCGTAGGAAGGCGACTTATGACAACGCTTCACGACCGCACCGTCAAGCCCGCGGTGACCACCGGCCCGATCGCCGGATCGCGGAAGATCTACCGCGAGGTGGCCAACGGCCTGCGGGTACCCACCCGCCGGGTCGACCTGACCAACGGCGAACACTTCGACCTCTACGACACCTCCGGTCCATATACCGACCCGCAAGCCTGCATCGACGTCCACAACGGGCTCCTACCGTTACGCGCGCCGTGGATCGCGGCCCGCGAGCCGGTAGGCGGCGCGGCCACCCAGCTCGCCTGGGCCCGGGCCGGCATTGTCACCCCGGAGATGGAGTTCATTGCCGCCCGCGAGGCCCTCGACGTGGAGTTGGTGCGCGCCGAAGTGGCCCGGGGACGCGCGGTGATCCCGGCCAACCACCGGCACCCCGAATCGGAACCGATGATCATCGGGAAGAAGTTCCTGGTGAAGGTCAACGCCAACATCGGCAACTCGGCGGTCACCTCCTCGATCGAGGAAGAGGTGGACAAGATGGTGTGGGCCACCCGCTGGGGCGCTGACACGATCATGGACCTGTCCACCGGGAAGCGGATCCACGAGACTCGGGAGTGGCTGCTGCGCAACTGCCCCGTCCCGGTCGGTACCGTGCCGATCTACCAGGCGATGGAGAAGGTCAACGGTGACCCGGCCTCGCTGACTTGGGAGATCTACCGGGACACCGTGATCGAGCAGTGCGAGCAGGGCGTGGACTACATGACCGTGCACGCCGGCGTGCTGCTGCGCTACATCCCGCTGACGGTTCGCCGGGTGACCGGGATCGTCTCCCGCGGGGGGTCCATCATGGCGGCCTGGTGCCTCGCGCATCACCGCGAGTCGTTCCTCTACGAACACTTTGAGGAACTGTGTGAAATCCTGCGCCGCTACGACGTCACGTTCTCCCTCGGCGACGGCCTGCGTCCTGGTTCCATCGCCGACGCCAATGACACCGCACAGCTCGCCGAACTAAAGACACTTGGGGAGCTGACCCAGATCGCCCGGCGCCACGATGTGCAGGTGATGATCGAGGGCCCCGGGCACGTGCCGATGCACAAGATCGTCGAAAACGTGCGCCTGGAAGAGGAATGGTGCGACGAGGCGCCGTTTTACACGCTGGGCCCGCTGGCGACGGATATCGCGCCGGCTTATGACCACATCACTTCGGCGATTGGCGCGGCGATGATCGCGCAGGCCGGTACCGCGATGCTGTGCTACGTCACCCCCAAGGAGCACCTGGGCCTACCCGACCGTGACGACGTGAAGACCGGCGTGATCACTTACAAAATCGCCGCGCACAGCGCTGATTTGGCCAAGGGCCATCCCGGTGCCCAAGCCTGGGACGACGCACTGTCGACCGCCCGGTTCGAGTTTCGCTGGCACGATCAGTTCGCGCTGGCGCTGGATCCGGACACCGCACGGTCGTACCACGACGAGACGCTGCCTGCCCAAGCGGCGAAGACCGCGCATTTCTGCTCGATGTGCGGGCCCAAGTTCTGCTCGATGCGCATCTCCGCAGACGTCCGGGCCTACGCTGAAGAGCACGGACTGTCCACTGTGGAGGCTCTAGAAGCCGGGATGGCTGAGAAGTCCGAGGAGTTCACCGCGGCCGGCGGGAAGGTGTACCTGCCAGTGACTGAAGCGTGATCGCAGCGCCGTCCTCTGGGCCCTCTTCTGGGCCCCCCACTGCGCTGACTATCGCGGGGTCGGACTCCGGGGGTGGGGCCGGACTGCAGGCTGATCTGCGCACGTTCACCGTTTGTGGCGTGCACGGTTGCGTCGCGGTCACCGCGGTGACGGTGCAGAACTCGATGGGCGTGACCGGTTTCGTGGAGGTCCCGCCGTCGACTGTGGCTGATCAGGTCCGGGCGGTGGTTACCGATATCGGGGTGGCCGCCGTCAAGACCGGCATGCTGGCCAGCGCAGCGATCATCTCGGCGGTGGCCGCGGTGTGCGACGACGTGGGCATCGGTCGCTCGGTGCCGTTGGTGGTCGATCCCGTGGCCGCGTCCATGCACGGCGATCCGCTGCTGACCGCTGGTGCGCTTTCCGCGTTGCGCTCGGAACTGCTCCCCTGGGCCACCCTGGTTACTCCCAACCTCGACGAGGTGCGGCTGCTGGTCGGCATAAACGTCGGATCCCGCGCGCAGCAGCACGAGGCGGCCCGCGCGCTGCATGCGCTGGGACCCCGGTGGGTCCTGATCAAGGGTGGGCACCTACCTGACGGCGCGGACGATGAACTGTGTCTGGACCTGCTTTATGACGGCACCGACTTCACCGAGTTCACCGGACCCCGGCTAGCTACCCCGCACACCCACGGCAGCGGCGACTCGCTGGCCGCGGCGATCACCTCCGCGCTCGCCCATGGCGCCGCAATGCCCGAGGCAGTCCGCTACGGCAAGCGATACATCAAGCAGGCGATCGCTCACGCATACCCGCTCGGCGCAGGAATCGGCCCAGTCTCCCCGTTCTGGCGCGTCCAGCACCCGTGGTGATGTGGTGCTGGCACCGGCACGAAGTACCCCGATACCGTGCCGATGAACGTGCCGGTAGCCAGAGACGGGCGCATCCTGAGATGAGTCACGTCGCGAAGCGGGCGGCGGCGCGCTCGCGGGCCTTGGCAGCTTCGGTGTCCCGATCCTTCGGCGGCGCCGACGTCACCAGGTCGTCGAGCAGGCGCATCGACACCTCGGCGACGGCGTCGACCGCCCGTTCGAACGCCGCCTCATTGAGCTGCGACGGCTTGGTACAGCCGCTGATCTTCCGCACGTACTGTAATGCGGCGCTGCGCACCTCATCCTGCGTCGCAGGCGGGTCGAAGTTGTACAGCGGGCGGATGTTGCGGCACATGCCCTCATCGTAGAGACGAAAGCCGACTGCCGACGTGGGTCTCATCGATCCCATCAGCTCCAGCGAAGCTGGGCGGATCCACGACGTATGTGCCGCCACAGGCAACTCTCAGCGCCAAGTGACCTCAGCCGTCCGGGGACGGCACCGTAATCCGGGCCGGTATCGGCAGGCCGAACAGCAGGGCAACAACGTCGCTGACGGTATGCACACCGCCAGGCAGAGTGCCGCGGGGATCCACCTGGTACATCTCGGCGATCAGGTAGCGCTCGTCGGGTCCGGCGAAGCCGACAGTGTTCGTCACCCAGTGCTTGCCGTAAGGATCGGCCTCATACGACCAGCCGTCCTTGTTCCCGGGCCGCTGGTCGGAGCCGGCCGCCCAGATTCCCCACTGCTGGTTGGGTGCCACCCCGCGCAGCGCGTCGACGAGATAGGCGCGGTCGGTCGGGTTCACCTGGGTGAAGACGTAGTGCGTGAGGGCGGCCAGGTCATCGGTGGTGCACTTGACGAAGCCCCAGTACGTCTTGGCCGTGAAACCGGGTACGAAGTGCAGGCCGGTCATGCCGTACTGGCCGCGGAACCGGGCCAGCATGTCCTCGCCACCGTACTTGGTCCATAGCCGGTCCGAGGCGGCGTTATCGGAGAAGTTGAGCATGGTGGCCATGTCGTGCCGGTCGGCAGCGGTCAAGGTGATCTGGCCGGCCCGCTGCCGGCGCAGTAGATCAGCGGCGATCGCCGACTTGATGGTCGACGCGGTCCAACCGTCGTGCTGCGTCGGGCCGAATCGCCACACTGCCCCGGTCTGCCGATCGGTGAATACCACGGCCAGGTAGTCATTGCCGCTGACGTTGCGGCTGATGTAGGCGCCGGCGGCGGCGAAGCGCTGCTGCTGGGTGCAGCTCCACGCCGGGTCCGGGCAATCGGCCGGCGGTGACGACGGTTGCGGCGGCGACGATGCCACGGCAGGTGTCGCCAGCGGCTGCGGCATTGAAAGCGCCTGTGGTGCCAAGACTTGCTGTACCGCAGGCGAATCGACGGCGGGGCGTCCGCAGCCGACCACGATGAACGCCGAGCAGGCGAGCACCAGCGTCACGGCGAGGCGAAGACGGCGTTGGTTTGTGATGGCGGGACGTTACCCCAACCGCGACCGTCGGCGGTGAACGCCAACGCCGAATCAGGACCGCTTGATCAACCCGAACAGGTGACTCGGCGATGTCGGCTAACAGAACGGGACCTTCTCACGCTTAGTGAGAAGTACATTCAGTAGCGAGGTTGGGGGGGCCATGCTCAGTCTGCGTAGCGCCGTGATCGCCCTGGTGGCGAGCGCCGCGCTTGTTCTGGTGTTGGCGGGTGTGTTGGCTGGGGTGTTCAGCACCCAGCCTCCACCGCCGCCGGTCGGTCAATCTGTCTCGGTGCCTCAGGATGCCGCTGTCCCTGTTCGTGCGGCGCCATTGCCTCCGGATATCGCTGCCCCAGCACCTGCTGCACCTGCCCCTGCTACACCTGTACCTGATGCACCAGCGTCTGCCGCTCCGGTGCATCACGATATCGTTGCCCCTGCGCCCGCTCCGGTGCCTTCGCAGCCCGTAACCCACCACCGCCAGGTGCAGATGCCGGTGCAGCAGCAGCCTGCGCCAGCGGCCACCCCTCCGGTGTCGGTCGCACCTGCTCAGGCTCCCCGGCCGGCGTCCCCACCACCGTCAGCGGCATTGCCCGCACGCGATGCCAAGTCGCGGACGGTGAACACCGAACCTTGTGCCTGCGACGGCAGGATGCGGAAGGTGTCCACGCACTGGGATCCACCCCAAGGCTGAACGGTCATCGACCGGTCCGCCAGCGCCATGGTTGCTGGCCGATGAGTTCTCGCAGCGGCTGAGGTCTACCTACGTGACCCCGTTTCGACGAACAGCAGATTCCACGGCGGCGCGGCGGGCGAATCGATCAGCGCCGTGAACTCGACGGTACCGACATCCTGCTCAGCCAAAACGTCCGTGGCGTCGAGTTCACGACTATCACGACAGAATGAGGCGTCTGATGTCCACTAAGATCTTTGTCAACCTTCCAGTGAAGGACCTCGGCAAGTCGATCGACTTCTTCACCGAGCTCGGCTTCTCCTTCAATGCGCAATTCACCGACGAGAACGCGACCTGCCTGATCATCAGCGACGACATCTACGCCATGCTGCTGGTAGAACCGTTCTTCAAAACGTTCACCAATAAGGACATCGTTGATGCGACGAAGAGCACCGAGGCGATTCTGGCGCTGGGAGTCGACAGCAGGCAGCGGGTCAACGAGCTGGTCGACAAGGCCCTCGCGGCGGGCGGGTTACCGGGGCACTTCGCAAGCGACCAGGGCTTTATGTACGGAAGGAGTTTCCAAGATCCCGACGGGCACATGTGGGAAGTGCTGTACATGGAGCCGGCCGCGGTGCAGCAGGAGGTCTGATCCGCGCGCCGGTTCACGCGCATGCCGTCTAGGAGGCTAGAGGTCGGGGCTGGAGGCGCGGGCCCAGAACCGTTGCGGGATGCGGCCTGCCAGCCGGGCGTGGCGGCCGGCCTGCACAGCCAGCCGCATCGCTTCGGCCATCCGCGGTGGGTCCTCGGCTCGGGTGACTGCACTGGCCAGCAGCACCGCATCGCAACCCAGTTCCATCGCGAAGGCAGCCTCCGATGCGGTACCGATCCCCGCGTCGAGGACTACCGGCACCCGGGCCTGCGCCACGATCATCTCGATGTTGTGCGGATTGCGGATGCCCAAGCCAGTACCGATCGGCGAGCCCAGTGGCATCACCGCCGCACATCCCACATCGGCGAGTTTGCGGGCCAGCACCGGGTCGTCGTTGGTGTAGGGCAGCACCGTGAAGCCGTCGTCGACGAGCTGTTCGGCCGCGTCGAGCAGCTCGATCGGGTCGGGCAACAGGGTGCGGTCATCGGCGATGACCTCGAGCTTGACCCAGGACGTCTGCAGGGCCTCTCGACCCAGCGCAGCGGTGAGCACCGCCTCCGCGGCGCTGCGGCAACCCGCAGTGTTGGGCAGCGGCTCGATCCCGTGCCGGGTCAGCACGTCGAGTACGCCGGCACCGCCGCCGGTGGTGTCGATCCGGCGGATCGCGACCGTGGTGAGCTCGGTCTGCGCGGCGAGCAGTGCCTGCTCCAGGATGGCCAGATTGGCGGCGCCCCCGGTTCCCAGAATCAGTCGCGAGCCGAATTCACGACCGGAGATGATCATCGGATCGTCTGCCATCTGCATCAACCTCCCTGCACCGCGGTGACCACGTCGATCGATGCGCCATCTCGCAACACCGTGCCGGCCCAGAACGCACGGGGCACCAAGGCGCCGTCCAGAGCCACCGCGACACCGCGCGACGGCGTGCCGAGCCGCGAGAGCACATCGGCCAGCACGCTACCGTCGGGCAGTTCCCAGCATTGTCCATTCACGGTGACCGTCATGGCACCTCGCTCACCAGGCGTGCCGGCGTGGCCGGCTGCGCCTCCGCTGGCACGGGCTCACCACGGAGTAGTGCCAGCACCGCGTCGGCGGTCAGCGGGGCCAGCAGGATCCCGTTGCGGTGGTGACCGGTGGCGGCGAGCACGCCCGGCTCCAGCTCGCCGATCACCGGAAGGTTGTCCGGGCTGCCGGGACGCAGCCCTGCAGCCACCTCCTCCAGCGTGTACTCCGCGATCGCGGGCAGCACCCGCTCGGCGTCGGTGAGCAGCTCGCGCACGCCACCGGCCGTGACGTCGGTGTCGAAGCCGGTCTCCCGCTGGGTGGCGCCGAGCACCAGCCCTCCGCCGTCACGAGGCACCAGATAACTGTGTCGACCCCCGACAATCGCGCGGACGGTTCGCGACGGCGGCGCCAACGTTCCCGGCCGGGACCTCAGCCGCATTATCTCCCCTTTCACCGGGCGGATCACTCGAGCGAGGGTGGGGTGCAGCGCGGCGCTGTGCGCACCCGCGGCCAACACGACCACATCCGCCGCCGGCAGCCGGTCACACCGCTGGCCGGAAAAGTGCACGTCAGCGCCACGGCAGGCCGCCAGCAGGGCGGCCAGCAGCGCCCGATTGTCCACCGAGAGGTCACCCGGGACCGACAACGCCCGGCACACCTGCGGGCCCAGCGACGGCTCGGCCCGGCGCGCTTGCCGGCCGGAAAGCAGTTCCACTTGCCGTCCGATCCGGGACAGCTGCTCGGCGAGCCGGTCTAGGTCGGCGCGGTCGCCGGAATCCACCGCGACCACGAACGTGCCTCGGGTCCGTAGGCAAGGATCGGCGCCAGCGGCGACGAGCTCACCGGCGAATGCCGGCCAGCGGCGCAGCGAGGCCGTCCCCAGCGCGAGTACGTCCGCCTCACTAGGCGCTGCCTCGGTGACCGGGGCGAGCATCCCACCGGCGACGCGCGAGGCACCCGATCCCGGCGCGGGATCGTGCACGGTCACCACGAAACCCGCAGACGCCGCACGCCACGCGCAACTCAACCCGATGATTCCGCCGCCGACCACGGCGACAGTCCCAGCCGAACCGCTCATCACGCTCCCTGCGCCGGCATGACCCGGATCAGGTTCGACGGTCGGGGTCGCCATGACCCCCTCTCAGCCCGGTCAGGCTCCCGTGCGGACCGGTTTCCACCCTACCTCGATACGGTCGCCAGATGGACGGCGAGCAGATCAGAGCCCGACTGGCCGACGCGCGGCTGTATCTGTGCACCGACGCCCGGACCCATCTAGGCGACCTCGCCGAGTTCGCCGACGCGGCGCTGGCCGGGGGCGTGGACATCATCCAGCTACGAGACAAGGCCCTGGAGGCACGCCCCGAGCTCGCCGCCCTAGAGATACTCGCCGACGCATGCCGGCGCCACGGCGCGCTGCTGGCGGTGAACGACCGGGCCGACGTCGCGCTGGCCGCCGGTGCCCACATGCTGCACCTGGGGCAGGACGACCTGCCGGTCAGCTGGGCGCGCCGGATACTCGGCGACGAGGTGGCGATCGGCCGTTCCACCCGTGATTCTGCGCAGGCCACCGACGCCGCCCGTCAGCCGGGAGTGGACTACTTCTGCGCGGGACCATGCTGGGCTACCCCGACCAAACCGGGGCGCCCGGCCGCCGGGCTTGATCTGATCCGTCACATCGCGACGGCAACACCGGTCCGGACGTGGTTCGCCATCGGCGGCATCGAGAACACCCAACGGCTAGAGCAGGTGCGTGCCGCTGGGGCGGACCGGGTCGTGGTGGTGCGCGCGATCACCGAGGCAGCGGACCCACAGGCGACCGCCGCCGAGTTCGCGCGACGGTTGCGGTCAGCGCGCTAGCGTTCGTCCGTGGACGATGCGCCCGTGATGAGGGCCAGGCCGTAGGTGGACAGCACCTCCTGGATCGGCTGGTAGTACGTCTTGCCGCCGAGCAGGCACCCGCCGGAGCCGCCGGACAAGGTGCCCTGAGCCTGGGTGCCGCTCATGATGGAGCCACCGGAATCACCGGCCTCGGCGCAGATATCGGTCCCGGTGAGCCCGTTGACGACGTCGCCGTCTCCGTAGTTCACGGTCTCGCCGACGGTCTCCACCTGGCCACAGTGGTACCCGGTGGTGGACCCGGACAGGCAGACCTGGTCGCCCACCGCGGCCGGTTTGTCCCCGGCCACGTTGAGGTAACCGTGGTCGCTGGCGACATCGTGGGTCTGCTGCCAGGCCGTCGATGTCACCTCGACCAGCCCGAAGTCATGACCGGGAAACGTGGTCTTCGCGACTGGGCCGATCGCGGTGCCGTCCGGCCCGGACCATGTGCCACCGAGTTTGGTGCAGTGCCCGGCAGTAATGATGTAGCGGGTATGCCCCGAGATGGCGTTGAAACCAACCGAGCAGCGCCCACCCACGCTGGTGGTGATCGTGTCACCCCCCCGCAGGGCGGACATCAGCCGCGGGCGCGCGTTGACGTGCTCGATGCGCACGTTGCGCTGGCCTGCTGCGAAGGTCCGGGCAGCCGCATCATCGGTGGTCGACACCACGACAGAGTTGCTGGTCGGGTCGACGTACCAGCCGGTCACCGAGTTCGGGACCGAGCCCGACCGGGAATCCAGCACCGCCATCGAACCCTGCAAGGCCAGCAGTCGCTGCGCAGAGCTCAGGGGCTCCGGTGATGCGGGCGCAGCCGACGCGGGTACCGTCACGCCCACGCTGAGCAGGACACCTATGGCAGCAGCCAGCGCGCGCCGGTGGCTTCGGACGAGCACGGATCAGGTCCTCTCGGTTGAGTTACATGACCCACAGAGCTCCCCGACGGTTGCTCAACGCTATGGACCAGTCACGTAGTGGTGAAGAGACCATTCGATGGAACAGCAACCTATACGGTGCGTATTTATATCACTACAAGTAGTGGGCACTCAAGATCCTGCATCGCTGCAGGCCGTTGCTGATCGCTGCCGGAGTGACGATGCCGCCGCTGACAATGAGTGATCATGGCGTGCCGAGCAGGTGGGATGGGCGAGTTCCCCGTGGCGAACGCTACGGTGGTACTCCTAGGCCGTCCCGAGCTGCTGGTGAGGACCCAATGACGACGACCTCGGACACCGTCCGGTTGCTACACGAACTCGAGCCGGTGGTCACCGAGAATCTCCACCGGCACCTGGCCGCCGCCAAAGAGTGGATGCCGCACGAGTACGTGCCGTGGAGTCTCGGCCGCGACTACGCCGACCTCGGCGGCCAGGCGTGGGACCCCGAGCAGTCGCGGCTGTCGCCGATCGCCCGAACCGCGCTGGAAGTCAACCTCCTCACCGAGGACAACCTCCCCAGCTATCACCGGGAGATCGAGCGCGCGTTCGGACGCGACGGCGCCTGGGGCACCTGGGTGCACCGCTGGACCGCAGAGGAGGGCCGGCACGCCTACTGCATCCGCGACTACCTCCTGGTCACCCGCGGCGTCGATCCGGTGGCACTGGAGCGGGCCCGGATGCAGGTCATGCAAACCGGCTACGATACCCAGGAGGCGCCACTGCTCCATGTCCTGGCCTACGTCTCCTTCCAGGAACTCGCCACCCGGATTTCGCATCGCAACACTGGCCGCCATGCTGGCGACCCCATCGCCGAACGGCTGCTCACCCGGGTCTCCACCGACGAGAACCTGCACATGGTCTTCTACCGCAATCTGCTCAAGGCCGCCCTCGATGTCTCCCCCGGCCCCACCCTGCGCGCGATCACCGACGAGGTGGTCGCGTTCAACATGCCGGGCATCGTCATCCCCGGCTTTGCCCGCAAAGCCGCGCAGATCGCCCGGGCCGGTATCTACGACTTGCGGATCCATCATGATGAAGTGATTTTGCCGCTGCTGCGGCACTGGGGGGTGTTCGACCTCGAGGGCCTCGACGCGGAGGGTGAGAAGGCCCGTGTCGAGTTGGCCGAATTCCTCACCCAGCTCGACGGGCAGGCCAGCCGGTTCGAGCAGCGCCGCGCGCAGGCCCACGCTCGGGCAGCGGCTAGGCAGTAACGGGCTGACTGATCACCCTTCGACCTCGCGGCGCTGCGCTCGCTCCAACTGGTCGGCAGCGTCCAACTCGGCGGCCTGTTGCGGCGTGGGAGCGGTGCCTCCAAGGTGCGCTGGCACCCACCAGGGATCGTCACCCGGCACGTCGGGATAGCGCGCCCTGGTCTCGTCGAGCAGCGCGCTCATCACGTCAAGCAGGGCGGTATCGGTGCCCGGCCCGCGGCTGGGTTGCAGTGGTGCGCCGATGGTGATGCTGATCGGAACATGGCGCGCAGCGCGGATTCTCGGCTTGCGACCTTTGGTCCATACCCGCTGGCTGCCCCAGAGCGTCACCGGAATCAGTGGGACGCCTGCAGCGCGTGCCATCCGGCTGGCGCCAGACTTGAACTCTTTGAGGCAGAAGCTGCGGCTGATCCCCGCCTCGGGGAACACCCCCACCAACTCACCCGCGCGCAGCGCATCGACCGCTGCCCGGAAGGAGGCCGCCCCCGCCGCGCGGTCGACCGGGATGTGGTGCATGGCGCGCATCAACGGGCCCATCACGGGATGGCTGAACACCTCCTGCTTGGCCATGAAACGCACGAATCGGCCACCCACGCGCCAGAACGGCATGGCGGCGAGGGCAAAATCGAGGTACCCGGTGTGGTTCATCACCACCACAGCACCACCGGTAGCCGGCACATGCTCTCGCCCGACGACGTCGATCCGTAGGTCCAGGGCCCGGAACAAGCCCACTGCGGTGCGCGCCACGCAGCGATACGGCACATCAGTCACCGTCTTACGCTAGCCGGTGCTCATTCACTCGGGGTGGGCGCCAGCGGTAGGAGGATCTCGAAGCGGCAGCCGGTGCCGTGGTTGCGGGCTTCGATGTGACCGGCGTGGGCTTCGACGAGGCCGCGGGCGATGGCCAGGCCCAGGCCTGCGCCGGACTCGTCTGCGGACGCCGGGGTGCGGGCGGTGTTGCCACGGTAGGCGACGTCGAAGACCCGGTCGAGGTCCTGCTCGGGGATGCCGCCGCAGGCGTCGTCGACCCGTAACCACGCCTGCCCGTCACGGGCTCCCGCGGCGATCATCACGGTGCCATCCGGCGGTGTGTGCCGGATCGCGTTGGACAGCAAGTTGCGTAGAACCCTGGCCAGTTCCGGGTCGCTGCCATGGACGACCGGCCATTGGCTGGCGGCGTCGGCGCGCAACCGGACGCCCTTGCCTGCGGCGGTGACGGCTTCGGCGGCCAGGGCTTCGGAGACGACCTCGCCCAGCGGGATCGCGGACAGCGTCAACCGCAGTGCCCCGGAGCTGATCCGGGAGAGTTGGAACAGATCGTCGACCATGCCGCTGAGGCGCTGCGTCTGGCGGCCGATGCTGTGCGCGTACTGGGCGACCTCCGCGGGGTCGGTGACCACGCGGTCAGCCAGTGCCTCGGTCATCGCGCGGATCCCGGCCAGCGGGGTGCGCAGGTCATGGCTGATCCAGGCGACCAACTCGCGTCGCGCCGATTCGGCCGCCCGGTCCCGGGCGCGGGCCTCCCGCTGCCAGGTCACCTCCTGTGCGATGCCCCGGCCGAGCAGCAGCCCGGTCGGCACGCTCACCGCGGCCACCGCGGCGGCCACCGCGAGCTCGGTGCTCAGCACGGGGGTGAACATCCACCCGTTGACGCCCAGCACACCGGCCAGGGTGGCGGCCACCGGCACGCACACCAACACGGTGACCGCGGCAGTGATCGAGTACCGCCGCATGAGCTGCAGCAGCAGCGCGCCGAGCAGGGCCACCGGCAAGGTGCACAACAATGCGACCAGGCCGACGTGACGCAGCTCATCGAGCACCGCGGTCACTCCTTGCTGTCGTAGCGGTAGCCCACCCCCCAGACCGTCGCGATCCGGCTCGGCGCCGTGGGGTCCTTCTCCACCTTCTCGCGCAATCGTCGCACGTGGACGGTCACCGTAGAGTGATCTCCGAAGGACCAGTCCCAGACGTGTTCGAGCAGCTCGCTGCGGGTGAAGGCCCGTCCCGGGTTTCGGATGAGGAACGCCAGCAGGTCGAACTCCCGCCCGGTGAGCGCTAATTCCTGCCCGCCCAGCATCGCGCGGCGGGCAGCGACGTCCACCGTCAGCCCGTCGTCGGTGATCGGCGGTAGCTGGATCGTCTTCCGCGGGGATCGGGCCCTGCGTAGCACCGAAGCGACCCGCAGCACGAGTTCCCGGGGGCTGAAGGGTTTGGTGATGTAGTCGTCAG
>JBHEMR010000053.1:0-10516 GCA_046262495.1 Pseudonocardiaceae bacterium
AAGCTGATGAAGAACAGGCCGGCGTCAAGCGTGCCGGTCCGCGCGTCGATGCCATCGGTGAAAGAGTACCCGCGGCGTAGGATCCGCACGCCATCGTTGGCCTCGAACGCTGCTAGCCGGATGTGCGCGTTGTCCGGGATAGTCAACTCGCCGTCCGCAGTGCGGCCCGCGAAGTCGGGGTTGTCGAACTCGCCTTTGCCGGTGAGCGGGGCGCCGGTGTACTTCGCGCGGCCGAACACCGCCTCCTGATCGCTGAGCACGTCCCGGTCCCAGGTCTCGATGAACATCCGGATTCGGCGCGCCACCAGGTAGCTCCCGCCGCGCATCCAGTCCTGCCCCGCCTCAGCGCCGACCCACACGTACTTGGTCAGGGCCGCCGAGTCGTCGCTGCGGATGTTGCGGGTGCCGTCCTTAAAGCCCATCAGGTTGCGGGGCGTCTCCTGCCCCGTGCCGGTGACGGAAGTGCGACCAAAGCCGAGCTGCGTCCAGCGGGTGACCACTGCGCCGCGTCCCAGCCGAGCGAGGTTGCGCACCGCGTGAAACGCGACCTGCGGGTCGTCGGCGCAGGCCTGGACGGCGATGTCACCTCCGCAGCAGGCCGGGTCGAGGGTCTCACCGGGCAGGGCCGGAAGCGCGGTGAACGCCGCCGGGCGCCGGGGCGCCAACCCGAACCGTCCGTTGAACAGCGCTGGCCCGAATCCGATGGTGACAGTCAGCCGAGCAGGAGACAGCCCCACCGCCTCCCCGGTATCAGCCGGAGGCACCGCTCCCGCGTGCGAGTCACCGGGAACCATGACGCCCCGGCTCATCGCCTCCGCCGCTGCGGTCCATGTCTTGAGCATGTCCACGAGATCCTCGCGGCGAGTGGCCGTGACGTCGAAAGCAGCGAAAGCCAACCGGTCCTGCACATCAGTGGTGATCCCGGCCTGGTGACTGCCGTAGAACGCCATGGCCTGCTGGGCGGTACCAGCGGTGTCGGTGGCGCGCGCACAGCTCGTGAGCCCGGCACCGGAGGCGCCGAGGATCCCGAGCCCGGCAACACCGCCCAGCAGGCGGCGCCGCGACACCGCACCGCCGCCGACAATCGGGCGAGCCGAGGTGGGCTCCATGTTAGACCACCAACCCCGCGACCCTGGACAACGGCTCCGCCAGCGCGTTCACCGCGTCGGCAAGCTCGCGCCGCTGGTCTTCGGGGACTGTGCTGTAGTCGACGTAGCCATCACCCTGCCGGTGCTTCGACAGCTTGTCCGCCACATCGGTGAAGCGTGCCTCCAGCCGTTGGGCGAGATCCGGGTCCTTGGCCGCGAGTGCTGGCTTGAGCAGCTCAAAACACTTGCGTGCGCCGTCGACGTTGGCCGCGAGGTCCCACAGGTCGGTGTGCGAGTACCGGTCCTCCTCCCCCGTCACCTTCTTTGTTGAAACCTCGTTGAGCAGCTCGACGGCACCGTTGGCCAGCTGCGCCGTCTGGTAGGTCTCGCTCGCCACCTTCGACTTGAGCGTAATCATGTCGGCGTCGAGCTTGTCGGCCATCGGACTCATCGCATCGAGCGTCTTGTCCTGCCACATCGCCTTCTCGATGCGGTGGAAGCCGGTCCAGTCAGCGGGGTTGTCGACGTCGTCAATGCGGGCATCGATGCTCGGGTCCAGGTCGCCGAAACTCTCGGCCACCGGCTCGATGCTCTCGTAGTGCACGCGCGCCAGCGGAAACGTCTGCTTGGCCTTGTCCATGTCGCCGGCACGTACTGCGTCAGTGAGCTGCTTGGTGGCGGCCGCCAATTGGTCTACCTCAGCGACGACGTAATCGTGGTAGCCCTGTGTGGCGGCGACCAGCGAAGCGTTTGCGGGGGCGGCACCCGGCTGGCCGGAGCCACCCGTGACGGTGAAGGGCCAGCTGTTCACTGCGCCGCCAGCGCAGTGAATACGGTAGGCGCCGCCATCGTCGAGGCGCAGCGAGAAGCTACCGGACACGCCGGGGGTGAGGCTCTCCTTCTCACCCAGAATCCGGTCCTCGCGCAGCAGCTCTACCTCGGTCACAAAGCGCGAGCCCGCATTCGTGATCGTGAACGTCACCGGACCTGCAGGTACGCTTGCCGGTTGCGGCTCGCAGCCGGCGTCCGACAGAGTAATCTTCACCTCGGTCGCCGGGGGAGCCGATTGGGCCGACCGTCCTGGTTCGCTACACCCCGCCCCTAGAACCGCAATGGAAACCAGGAGGACGGCGCCTCTGCGGAGACTGGTCACCACTGTGGGTAGCATGTTAGCCTCACCTCACTCTTTGGTGTTATGAGGTTAGGCTGCACTAAGCAATCATGTCAACCGGCTGTGATGAAACTACGCAGTGCGCACATCCATTCACGCGGGGTCGGGTCTGCCAATCGCATCGCTGGGTTCAGCTGAGTGCCGACCGAAGCTTGCCGTGCTCGTCCGACGACAATTTCCGCGCACCGGCGGCGGCATTGGCACGTACCTGTTCGGGTTTCGTCGCACCCGCGATGACCGAAGCAATCGCCGGCATGGCCGCCAATCCGGCGATTGCACCTCCAACAGCGAGCGTCCGTGCTCTGCACCAAACCGCTCCAACGCTTCGAGCTTGTCGCACACGTCGTCGGTCAACTCCGACTCACGCCCGGTCAAGCGCGTCCCAGGAGGTGGCGCCTGACCGCGACTGTACTTGCCCGGTAAGCAACCCATTCGCCAGGGGGAAATACGGCAACACGCCAACTCCGCGATTCACGCACGAAGGTATAACTTCCTGCTCCGCGTCACGTTGCAGAAGGTTGTAATGATTCTGCGCCGACACGAAGCGCGGCTGATGTTGGGTCCGAGCGATCCAATCGGCATCGGCGATTTGCCATCCGGAAAGTCGGACAAGCCGATGTAACGCACCTTACCATCCGTGATGAGATCGTCGAGCGCCGCCAGTGTCTCCTCCAGCGGAGTGACGCCATCAGGCGCATGGTACTGATAGAGGTCGATGTAATCGGTCTGCAAACGGCGAAGGCTCGCCTCCACCGCACGTCGTATGTCGGTGCGCTCGCGCCGGCCCGCCAGCACCTGGCCCAGCAGCTCCTCATCCGCCGTGACCCCCGTAGATGTCGGCGGTGTCGACGAGCGTCACGCCGCAGTCCAGGGCAGCATCGACGACGCTATGCGTTCCTTCAGACCGATGCGACCACCGAAGTTGTTTCCCCGAGGCCTATCACCGACACCGTGAGGCCGGCTTCACCTAACTGGCGGTAACGCATGTCAGACCCCCTCACGCCGGTTGGCCATCCGATCCTTCTCTGCCGGAAGTCGACGTTCTCTAGAGCGCGCCGCTCTCTCGCTGATGGGTTGTGGAAGCTGGCATGTGCATGACTGCTATCGATATCGGAAACCGTCGAGAAAACGCCGAAACAGGCCACCTTCGGGCGGCAGCGCCGGACCGGGTGGCGGCGCGGTGCGATGCTGACGCGCGACCGGCTGCTCGTAGTCAGTTCTGGCGATAGCGTCGACTACCTGAGACTCATCGAAGTCTTCGGAGCCTTCGATTACGGGGACGAAGCCGACGAGCACACCGTCACGCATCACTTGCGCCTCGAGGCTCGCCGTGCCGTCGGAGTCCCACATCGCCTCTCGCCCGTCGGGAAGCGACACGCGCACCCCGCTCTGATATACACCGACCCTCGCCAGATGTGCGTCGACCCCGCGATCGCGCAGCGCGTCGGCGACCCGTCGGGCCCTGTTCTCATCCATCCCTCAAACCTACCTCCGGCGCTCGTCAGAACCTGCGCCGAAGTCGTCAGGCAGGCCATGCGCAAGAGTTGAGCTGTGATCAAGCGGCGGCTGTGGCGGGAGTCGCCGACTCAAGGGCGAGTTCGAGCACCTCGCGGACGTCGCCGACCAGCTGCACGGTGAGCTCCTGGCGTACCGAATCTGGCACGTCATCGAGGTCTGGCTCGTTGCGCCGGGGCAGCAGCACCGTGGTGATCCCGGCCCGATGCGCGGCGAGCAACTTCTGCTTCACGCCGCCGATCGGTAGCACCCGTCCGGTCAGCGACACCTCACCGGTCATCGCCACATCAGCGCGCACCGGCCGTCCCGACAGCAAAGAGGCCAGTGCGGTGGTCATCGTGATCCCGGCGCTGGGCCCATCCTTAGGCACAGCCCCAGCCGGAACATGCACGTGGACACCACGCTCGGCCAGGTCGCCGACTGGCAACTTCAGCTCCGCCCCGTGGGAGCGAAGGTAAGACAGCGCGATCTGCGCAGACTCCTTCATCACGTCGCCGAGTTGCCCAGTGAGGGTGACGGTCGTCGATCCTGTCTCCTTGTCGGCCAGCGCAGCCTCTACGAACAACACGTCACCGCCGGCGCCGGTCACCGCGAGCCCGGTCGCCACGCCCGGCACGGCCGTCCGCTCCGCGGACTCCGGAGTGTGTTTCGGCTGACCGAGGTAGTCCCGCAAGTCATCTGGTCCGATCTGGACCGGGAGAGCCTGCTGGTTCAGCACCAACCGGGTGGTCGCCTTCCGCAGGATTCGGGCGATCGAACGCTCCAGCTGCCGCACTCCGGCCTCACGGGTGTACTCGCCGGCAATCCGCCGCAACACAGCGTCCTCGACCCGCACCTCCTCCGGGCTCAGTCCGGCCCGGTCGAGCTGGCGACGCAGCAGATGATCGCGGGCGATCGCGACTTTCTCGTCCTCGGTGTACCCGTCGAGTGTGACCAGCTCCATCCGGTCGAGTAGCGGCGCCGGAATCGAGTCCAGCACGTTGGCCGTCGCCAGGAACATCACGTCGGACAGATCCAGCTCGACTTCCAGATAGTGATCGCGGAACGTGTGGTTCTGCGCCGGGTCGAGCACTTCGAGCAGTGCGGCTGTCGGGTCGCCGCGGAAGTCGGAACCGAGCTTGTCCACCTCGTCGAGCAATACGACCGGGTTCATCGTGCCCGCCTCGGACAGCGCCCGCACGATCCGACCCGGCAGCGCCCCGACATAGGTCCGGCGGTGTCCCCTGATCTCCGCCTCGTCGCGCACGCCACCCAGGGACACGCGGACGAACTTGCGTCCCATCGCTCTGGCCACCGATTCGCCGAGCGACGTCTTGCCGACCCCAGGCGGCCCCACCAGCGCGAGCACCGCCCCGCTGCGCCGACCGCCGACGACTCCCAGGTTGCGGTCGGCACGCCTGCGGCGCACCGCCAGATACTCGATGATGCGGTCCTTGACCTCATCCAGCCCGAAGTGGTCTGCGTCGAGCACCTCACGGGCGCTGGCGATGTCAAAGGTGTCGTCGGTGCGGGAGTTCCACGGCATGTCCAGCACGGTGTCCAGCCACGTGCGGATCCAGCCGACCTCAGGTGAGGATTCTGCGGTCCGCTCCAACTTGTCGACCGCGGTCAACGCCGCCTTGTGTACGTGCTCAGGCAACGCCGCGGCCTCCACCCTGGTCCGGTAGCCCGCCTCCTCAGAGGCGGGCTTGCCGTCGAGCTCGGCCAGCTCCTTACGGATTGCGGCTAGCTGCTGGCGAAGCAGGAATTCCCGCTGCTGGCGCTCCATGCCGTCCTTGACGTCCTTGTTGATCGTTTCCGCGACGTCGAGCTCGGCGAGGTGCTCCTGGCCCCACCCGAGGAGCTTGCCCAGCCGCACCACGACATTGGGGGTCTCCAACAGCCAGAGCTTCTGCTCCTTGGTCAGATAAGAGGCATACCCGGCGAGGTCAGCCAGCGCGCCTGGCTCGTCAACCTGCTGCACGGAGTCGATCATCTGCCAGGCGCCGCGTCGCTGCAGAAGGCTGATCATCAAAGCCCGATACTCCTGGGCCAGCTCGTGCGTCCGGTCGTCGACCGGCGCCTCATCCAAGACAGTGGCCTCCACCCACAACGCAGCCCCCGGACCGGTCGTGGCGGTTCCAATCCGGACCCGGCCCGTCGCCCGCACCGCTGCTGCTTGCTCTCCACCGGGCAGCCGACCAATATGTTCCACCACGCCCCAAGCACCCACCGAGGCGTACCTACCCTCGAGCCGGGGCACGAGCAGAACCTGCGCCTCGGCGCCCGGATCCGCAGAGGTTGCGGCCCGAGCAGCGTCGATGGCGGCCCGGATCTCAGCGTCCGCCAGCCGCACCGGAACTACCATTCCCGGCAAGACCACCACGTCGGTGAGCGGTAGAACCGGCAACTGCACAGTCTTGGTCAAGATAGTCACACCCTATGGCGAGAAGATTGAGTCAAGTAGGCTCAACTGGGGTGACCATCTAGATATTCCGGGAGTGAGAGGCCCTCGTCATCAAGCCTCGTCGGCGAGGTCCCCGGGCGTCTCGCCCATCTCTTCAGCAGGCACTACGTGGACGGCAGCCTCCTCGGCCGTGGCTGCGCCTCCCGAGATCCCCACATCTACCGCATCCAGCGACGTCGCGCTCCAGGTATCCGGCGCGTAGTCGTCTGCTGCCAACCGGCCCGCGCGATCCGCGTCAGATGGCAAGGGGGTGAGGCCGACATCGGGTTGCTCCCGGGCCAGTCGCTGATCCAGCGTTTCGCCCTCCCACATGCCGCGTGCGGTGACCTGGTCGTCATCGAGCACGTACGGCCGATCCGGCGGCACGTACCCGGCGCCGAGCAGATCCCCTCCGTCGGCCCCGACCATGGCGTACTGCGGCGTCTCGTCCAGTACCGCGGCGAGATCGGGTGCTGCGGACTGTTGCGCGTCCTCATCCTTCTGCATCTTCGACTCCTGCTCCTGGATCATCTCGTGCTGGCGGGCGCCTCGATCGCGATTACTTCGGCGCGAACCTCTCCCGACGGCGATTGGTAGGTGATCGTGTCGCCCGCGCTGCTCCCGACCAGGGCACGGGCCAGCGGACTACCGATCGTCATGGCAGTAGATTCTTCGCCGTCCATGATCTCCTCTGTGATCGCGACCGCGCGCATGGTCCTCGTCGTTCCGTCGGCGAAACGGAGAGTTACAACCGTTCCGTCTGTCAACTCCCCGTCGCCCGCAGCGGTGGTCCCATCGCGCAGCTGTCCGATTTGCTCGGTCACCTGGGCGATCCGCTCGTCCACCCAGAACAGGTCTTCCGTTTGCTCGAGTGCGGCGGCGGCGTCCGCACGGTCACCGACCGTATCCCGGTCGTCCAGCCCTTCAGTGAGTTCTCGGCGGCGGCTTTGGAGGGCCGCCAACTCCTGCTCGAGTCGATCCACCGCCGCTGCGCCCGCCTGGCTGCGGTACTGATCCGCCTGGCCTTGGGTCACCATCGATGTCCCCTTTCAGGTGCTGTCTCCCCTCAGGTGTCGAAGAGCACTGCCGTGGTTTACCCACCAACCCCGGCATCGAATCAGAGCGGCCTGTTTCCCCGGGGTGCGGCGGACATGATCTGGGTGGCGAGTCGCTCGGTGATGCGCAGCCGCGGAGTGTTCTCCCGGGCTCGGTCCGCGATCTGCCGCGGGTTCAACCCCATGCCGTGATAGAGCCGAACGACCTTCTCCTGCTCAGCGTCCCAGGGTCGGCGGGGCGGTGCGGGCCTCGGTTCGGGGACTCGGACTGCCCGGGTGGCCGGGACTGACGCGGCGGGTGCTGGGAAACGCACACGGTAGTCCAGCCCCAGCGCGGCGTCCTTCTTCGCGAGCTCGCCGGACTCGCCGCGCCGCTTGATCTCGGCCTCATCGGCGACGATGAAGCTGTCGGCGCTTTTGTTGATCCCGACAGCGGTAATCGCAACCCCGCGGTAGTGCACCGCCTGGCATTGCGCCTTGGTGCAGTACCGGTATCCGAGCTGCGCCCGTTCTTCGAGTAGCTCGTCACCACATTCAATACAGTTTTCTGCCCAGGTCACTCCGTCGACCACCTCCACATGTCCAACGCCTGGACCGACCCGCCTCTTCCACTACTCGTCTTCCACTGTGGTCATTGCTGCCGCTGCCTCACTCCGTGGCTCACGGCGCCACACAGCGGTCATTCCCTCACTGCGCAGCCACATCCTGTCCAGTTGCCGACGCCGGTACTGCTGCAGGCAGCTACCGGAGACCTCCGGCGAGTAGAGGTAAAACACGTTGCCTCGCTGCCCGTAGACCAGGACCGCGTGACAGTCGACCTCGCCCCAGTCGTTGTCGACCGAGAGCCACACGACGCAGCCGCGGTCCAGTGCGCGGCAGATGTCGGCGAGCGTGGGCTGCCGGTACTCAGCCAGCATCCTGGCACCGAAGGTGCTCAACTCTTGCGCCGCAAGACACTCGCGGCGGTGGCACTCCAGCCGGTGCGGTGTCCAGTACTCGTCCCACGACGGGTCCCAGGCCAGGCGGTAATAGTGCCTGAGGTAGTCGAAGCCCTCCTGCAGGAACCGCTCAGGCTCGTAGGCACACACCATGTGCAGGAACAGGCCCTGCTCAAGCAGGAAACGCCTGGCTCCCACCCGCTGCGCTGCACTGCCGGGCTCCCGACCGATCTCACGATCGATTCGCCACGTGTCTGGCGTATCGGTGATCTCTAGCACGTACAGAACGTTCGCAGTGACGCAGATCAAGCAGGAATTGTCGTCCACCTGATGCAGGTCCAGCGGGTCTCGCCGGCGTCTCACGACGGTCACCGCGGGAGTGACGCGTCTCGCTGTTGAGCCCTGCACCGTCCTTGTCGTGCCGGGAGCGGGATTCGAACCCGCATGCCCCTAGGGACAGACGCTTTTGAGGCGTCCGCGTATGCCATTCCGCCACCCCGGCCAGCACGTCGCTCAACTTCGAGCACCCGGATGCTAGCAGCGCCTGGGGGCCAAGTGTTCACAGCGTCGCGGTCGTGGGTGTCACTTGTGCAAGCCTGTCGGCGAAGATCACATCTTCGTCACGACAACCGACCGGCCGTGCCCCGCTGGCACCGGCAGCACTACGGTCTGACGATCGCATCGCGAGACGCCGGCCACGGTTGCCCGTCGCAGGCGTCTGTTCTGAGGAGACACGCATGGCACACCGCACCGTTGTCCGCACGGCGGCCCTTCTCGGGGCCCTGTCGGTCGTGATAGCCGGCTGCGGCGGTAACACCACGACCACGGCCCGCGGACCAGCCACCGCTGGTCCGTCCGCGAACCAGTGTGATCCCCGTGACGCTGTGCAGGCCAAAGCCAGTGGGCAGCCGAGCGCCGCGCCGTTGAAGATCGGCACCTTGCTGCCAGAGACCGGCAGCTTGAGCTTCCTGGGTCCCCCGGAGTTCGCGGCCGTTGACACGGCGGTCAAGGAGATCAACGCAGCCGGTGGGGTGCTGCGCAACCCGGTCGTCAACATTCGGGGCGACTCCGGTGACGACAAGACGGACACGGCCAATCAGACCGTGGATCGGGAACTCGGCCAAGGCGCGCAGGTCATCATCGGTGCGGCCGCCTCGGGAGTCACCAAACTGGTTATCGACAAGATCACCGGTGCGGGCGTGGTCGAGTTCTCGGGGGCCAACACCTCCGACGAATTCACCTGCTGGCCTGACCGGGGCCTGTACTTCCGGACCGCCCCGCCGGACCGGCTGCAGGCCCAGGCCCTGGCGGCGCTGATGGCCACCGACGGTGCGCAACGAATCTCGATCCTGGCTCGCAACGACCCCTATGGCAGCGGCCTGGCCGGCAACACGGTGCAGAACCTGCGTGACGCCGGCATCCCGCAGAACCAGATTCAAAAGATCATCTATGACCCGAACGCGACGTCGTACAACACCGAAATCGACGACGTCCGGCAGTTCAACCCGAACGCGATCGCGGTCATCGGCTTTGACGAGTCGAAAAAGATCCTCACCCGGATGAGCGAGGTACGCATCGGGCCGGGGCAGAAGTTGGTTTATGGCACTGACGGCAACATGGGCAACGCGCTGGGTATCGGCCTGCCGCCCGGCTTGCTCAACGGCATGAAGGGCACCGCCCCGTTGAGCAAGCTGTCGCCTGGTTTCGAGCAGCGGCTGCGGGTCGAGGATCCCAGACTGATCGACACCAACTACGCCGGTGAGGTTTACGACGCCGTCGTGATCGTCGCGCTGGCTGCCGAGCGGGCGAAGTCGACCAAGGGCGTGGACATCGCCTCGGAGATCAACGGGATCACCAAGGACGGTGAGAAATGCACCACCTTCCGCCAGTGCCGCGACATCATCGACAGTGGCGGTAATCCCGACTACGACGGTGTCACCGGCACCCTGGACTTCACCGCCGCCGGTGAGCGCGCCGTCGGATCCTACGGAATCCTGAAATTCAACGCGCAGAACAGGATCGACGAAGCCGCCATCCAGTATCGCGTAGTGGGCCGCTGACGATGATGACACCGCATTCAGTGAGCTGAATGCGGTGTGGTAGCGCGTGATCCGGCCAGGGTGCCTAGGTAGAGCTCGATTACCTTAGAGTCCTTCATCAGGGCTGATCCGGTATTGGTGTAGGCGTTGCGGCCCTGGTCGAGCACGTAGCCTCGATCGCAGACCTGCAGGCAGCGCCGGGCGTTTTGCTCCACCATCACGATGGACACGCCAGCTGCATTGATCTTCTTGCAGCGTACGAACACTTCGTCGGCGAACATCGGC
>JBHEMR010000054.1:0-12193 GCA_046262495.1 Pseudonocardiaceae bacterium
CGGAGTCACCGCCACCGCGCTGCACCCCGCCACCTACATGCCCACCAAGATGGTCTCGCGTCCGGTGAGCACGCTGAAGTCCGGCGTCGACGCCACCCTGCGTCTGGTGATCGATCCGACCCTGGAGGGGATCACCGGCCGTTACTACAACGGTCAGCGCGAGGCCCGCGCCGACCCGCAAGCCTACGATCCCGCCGCCCGCGCCCGCCTCCGAACACTGTCCGATCAGCTCACCGGCCATACCGCGGGGCGGCCATGAGCTTTTGCCGGTGACGAAGTCGTGACGCAGCCCAATCCCGGGCAACCGCTTCTCCTCGACCTCCATGTCCATCACGTACCCCTCCGCTCACAACCCAGTGCACTCATGGTGGCCCACTGTCGGGAGTGAAGCGGGCCCTCGACGTACTGGCCGATGCCCCGACGGTCGATCCGCGGTGGTGTCGCCCAGTCCAGGCGTTGGTCCGGCTAGTGAAGGCAGAATTCGTTGCCCTCGGGATCAGCCATAACGAGGCACCCGCCCGGTCGGCTCGTCCACTTCACGCAGCAGGGTGGCGCCCAGAACTCGGCAAGCCGGGGCGGGTTGGCGCAGTCAATCACTATCTGCACTTCGAGCGCGACCATCGGAACTCCTTTTTGGCGCCATCGTCTCGGAGATCACCCGCAGCTGCCTGAACCCAAACTTCCCGCGGCGCGGCTTGTAAGGTGTTCGGCCAGCCGGGCCGCGATGACGGTCGGGCTGGGCAGCAGGGCGATCTCGTCGCAAACCTCCCGCGCTGCTTGGTCGAACTCGCGGCGCGTTGGACGCCCTCACCGGCGCTGGCGACGAGCACATCGTGGCCATCCGAACGCAACTGCCGCCCGGATCGCCCTGCCGCCCGGCGCGACCGCGGAGTTGGTCATCGAGCCGGCTGCGTGACATGACGCCCGAAGCCGGGCACACAAAGGCCGCCAACCGCCCGGTGTCCACCGAGGTACGGTGACTTGCCCTGGATCGCGGTGACCGGCGAGTCTTGCGTTCGTGGCCCTCGTGCTGACCGGGATTAACAGGTACCCGATCAAGTCCTGCCGAGGCCACGGCTTGGCCCACGTCGTGGTCGAGCCGTGGGGGCTGGCCGGTGATCGGCGGTGGATGCTCGTCGACGACGAAGGCTGCGTGGTGACGGCCCGAGAGTGCCCGCAGCTGGTGCTGGTTACCCCGGAGTTCGACACCGACGGGTTGCTGGTGCAGGCGCCGGACGTCGACCCGCTGTTGGTCGGCACGCCCGATGCGTCGGTGGTCACCGACGTCCAAGTCTTCTCCAGTGAGCTGACAGCCGCCCCCGCTTCGAAGGAGGCGCACGCCTGGTTCAGAAAAGTGGTCGGCAAGCCGGTCCGGCTGGTGTACCTCAATGATCCCGCGCAGCGCCGGCCGAACCCCGCGTACAGCCGCGAGCAGGATCGGGTGTCCTTCGCCGACGGCTACCCGATGTTGCTCGCTACCGAAGGATCCCTGGCCGCGCTGAATGATCTCATCGCCGCGGGACCGCGGCCGGAGGAGGGGCCGGTGTCGATGACACGGTTTCGCCCTAATCTGGTCGTCGCCGGCGCACCCGCCTGGGACGAGGACAGCTGGCGCGTGCTGCGGATCGGAGACGCGAGCTTCCGCGCGGTGAAAGCTTGCGACCGCTGCGTGCTTACCACGATCGACCCCGGCACGGCGCGTAAGAGCAAGGAGCCGCTTGCGACGCTGGCTCGTCATCGGCGGTGGGACGGCAAGACCTGGTTCGCGATCAACCTCATCCCAGATTCCCCCGGCGCGACCCTGCACATCGGCGACCGCGTTGAGGTCGTCGAGCACGGTGCGGCCGACGGGCCGCTGCGCGGGACGTCACTTCGCTGTCAGTAGAAGGTGTGGGGATCGACCAGGTTGAGCAATGGGAGACCGTCGAGGTATCGGCTGAGGTTGTCGACGAACTGTTCGACGATCCGCTCGTTCTCGTGTATCGACAGTGCGGCGGTGTGCGGACTGAGTAGCACGTTGTCGAGGGTCCACAGCGGGCTGTCCGCCGGGAGCGGCTCGGTGGCGAACACTTCCAGCGCCGCCCCCGCGATCCGGCCGGCGGTCAACGCCTCGACTAGTGCGGCCTCGTCCACCGTGGTGCCTCGGCCGACGTTGACCACCGCAGCGTGCGAAGGCAGCAGCTCGATCAGAGTCCGGTCGAACAGCCCCTCGGTCGCGGGAGTGCTGGGAAGGCACAGCACCACCGCATCAGCCCGCACGACCAGCTCCGGTAGTTCAGCCGTCGCATGCAACTCGTCTACGTCGTCGTTACGTTCGCCGGCCGCCACGTGGCGTCGGACCCCGATCGTTCGCATGCCCAGCCCGCGGGCCAGCCGGCCAACCTCCCGGCCGATCCCGCCCAGCCCGACGATCAACAGGGTGCCGTTGCGCAACTCACGGACCGGATAGTGGTGCCAGCGGCGGGCGACCTTGTCCGCCGTCAGCCGCGGCAGATCCTTGGTCACCGCGAGCAATCCGAACATTGCCCACTCGGCAAGCTGAGCCGCGTGCACGCCGCGTGCCTTGGTGACCATCACCCGGCGCAACTCGGCGGCGGTGAGCTCGGCCTGACGCAGCAGTTCGCCAGCCCCGGCGGCGGTGCCCTGCACCCAGCGCAGCCGGGGGCAGCTACGCACCACGGCAGTCAATGCGGCGGGTGTCTCGCCGGCGACGCCGAAGTGCACGTCGGCGCCGGCGAGCATCGCGGTGAACTGGTCCTCACCGGCGGCGCTGCGACGGAAGTCCGGATCGCCCGCGTGATCGTTGGGGTATCTCGGTGGCGGGAGCAGCTCCGGCTGGTAGTGCACCCGGGTCGCGGGCTGCGTCGCGCGGATGACGTCGACGAGCTCGGCCTGCAGCGGTGTGACGATCGCGATCTCGACGATCGGGCCCTTCGACATGAAGATCCTACTCCTGCCCTGTCGCGCTCATCATGTGCAGCCTGACTTATCTCGACCAGTCCAACTATTCGATCGGCATGCGCACGGACTGCCCGCGGGTGCGCCGGTGCACTAACGAAATCAGGTCGGCGATCTGCGAGGCTCTTATCACGATGGCTGATGAACTCCAGGAACCGGTTGCACCGACCAGCCTCAGCTACAAGCAAGCGCTCGAGGAGGCGCTGTGCCATGGCTGGATCGATGGTCAGGTACAGCGCCGGGACCAGACCACCTACCGGCAACGCTTCACACCCCGACGGGCCCGTAGTCCGTGGTCGGCGCGCAACGTGGGAATCGTCAGCGGCTTGGTTGCCGCGGGCCGGATGCACCCCTCGGGCGTGGCTGAAGTCGAACGCGCGAAGGCCGACGGACGTTGGGACGCGGCCTACGCCGGTCCGGCCAACATTGAGGTGCCGGCCGATCTAAGCGCTGCGTTGACCGCCGAACCCCGAGCACAGGCGACTGACCGCAGCAGCTTCACTCGACCGAGGATCCGGCGACCCGTAGAGAGACTGCGACAATGATCGCCGGACTGCTGTTGGCGGCCGGGGCCGGTCGACGCTATGGCATGCCCAAGGCCCTGGTCGCCGAAGGTGCCTGGTTGCGCCGGGCGGTAGCCACCCTGACCGACGGCGGATGCGCCTCGGTGCTCGTCGTGGTCGGCGCGCAGGCCGACCGGGTTCTGCCGCTGGCGCCGGAAACCGCTAGCACTGTGGTGGCCGCGGACTGGGCGCAGGGAATGGGGGCCTCGCTCCACGCTGGCCTGACCGAGTTGCTCCGCAGCGCGCCGCATCAGGTGCAGGCCGCGCTGGTACACCTGGTTGACCTACCCGATGTGGATGCCTCAGTGGTCCGCAGACTCGTCGCGCTGGCTGGTCCCGCAGTGGTCGCCCGGGCGGGGTTCGAGACTCAACCCGGCCATCCAGTCCTGCTCGGCCGGAAGCACTGGGCCGACATCGTCGCGTCGGCGCAGGGCGACCGGGGTGCCCGGGACTGGCTGGCGCAATGCCACGACCTGATCGTGGTGGACTGCTCCGATCTGGCCAGCGGTATCGACGTGGACACCCCTGGCTCCGCCTCGTAGAAGCCCTGAGGGAATAGATGGCAGCGCCACCGCGTCGTGGGAGAACAGTCGTTGTGCGGGACCGGCACGCTCGTTGAGACGAATACCCTCTGATACGGATACACCTGCGGTCATCCGGACGTTCGGTGCGAGGAGGTCCTGCGGTGCGTGAGGTGCTGGACGAACTGGTGGCGGAGTGGCGCCAGGGCAAATCCACCGCAGTGGGGACAGTGGTGTCCACCTACCGCTCGGCGCCGCGCCCGGCCGGAGCGTCGATGCTCGTGACGTCGGATGAGCGGGATGTCGGCAGCGTCTCCGGGGGCTGCGTTGAGGGCGCTGTCTTCGAGCTGGGCCAGCGGGTACTCGCCGAGGACACCCCAGTTTTGCAGCGATACGGCGTCTCTGATGACGCTGCCTTCACCGTCGGCATCACCTGCGGCGGAATCATCGACGTGTTCGTCGAGAAGGTCGACCCGATTCACTTCCCTGAGCTGGACGACGTGGCCGCCTCGGTGGCCAAGAAGGAGGCGGTCGCGGTAGTCACCGTGGTCGCGCATCCCGACCCCCAGCGCGTCGGCCAGCGCATGGTGGTCTGGACCGACCGGCACACCGGTACGGTGGGCTCGCCCCAAGCCGACGAGGCGATTCTCGAAGACGTCCGCGGCGCCCTTGCCGCCGGCCGGGTGGTCACCCTGCACTATGGCCCCGAGGGCGAGCGCCGCGGCGAAGGCATGGATGTATTCGTGAACTCTATGCAGCCGCCGCCCCGGATGCTCGTGTTCGGCGCGATCGATTTCGCTGCCGCGATGGCCCGGGTAGGAGTGTTTCTGGGGTACTACGTGACGGTATGCGACGCGCGACCGGTGTTCGCCACCAAGAGCCGTTTCCCCGACGCGCACGAGGTCGTCGTGAACTGGCCGCACCGGTACCTCAAGGAGGAGGCCGAGGCGGGACGGATCGACCAGCGAACCGTCATCACCGTGCTCACCCACGACTCAAAATTCGATGTGCCGGTCCTGGTCGAAGCTCTGAAATTGGACCTCGCCTACCTCGGCGCGATGGGATCACGCAAGACCCACAACGACCGGGAAGCCCGGTTGCGCGAGGCGGGCGTGACCGACGAGCAGCTCAAGGAGATCGCCTCGCCGATCGGGCTGGACCTGGGCGCCCGCACTCCCGAGGAAACCGCGATCTCCATCGCTGCCGAGATAATTTCGCTGCGCTGGGGCGGTGGCGCCACCGGCGGCGGCGCCACCCGGCTGGCCAATGCCGAGGGGCCCATCCACGGCGCAAACCCCATCGCCGAACCCGAGCCGGTCAAGGCGTAGTGAGCTAGTGCCGCGTCAGTTGGTGACGTCCGGGTCACCGTTTGAGAAGACCATCGGGTTCTCGCGGGCGGTCCGCGTTGGCGACCGGGTGCTGGTATCAGGCACTGCGCCGGTATGGCCCGACGGTTCGTGTTCAGACGACCCGGCTGTCCAGGCCCGGCGCTGCTTCGAGATCATCGCTGAAGCACTGGCTGAGGCCGGCGCGAGCCTGGCCGACGTCGTGTGCACCCGGATGTTCGTCGTCGACTCGTCCGCCACGGATGCGGTCGGTGCAGTACACGGGGAGCTGTTCGTCGAGGTCCGCCCAGCGGCCACCATGGTGATCGTCGCCGGGTTGCTCGACCCGCGTTGGAAGGTCGAGATCGAGGCGGAGGCCGTGATCGCCAGCTGACGGGGGGTTCAGCCGAGCCAGGTCACTGGAGCAGATCTACCCTGCGCATGGCGTCGACGATCAGGTATGCGGCCAGCCCTTCATGCTCTCGGCCGAGAGTCGCCCCCGAACCGGTCGTTGAACCATCTGGTGGACATCGGTTTGTGCCCGTCGCGGTTGCGGCAGCCTTTAGCGGCATCGATTAACAATCCGGTCCGGCTACAGCCGTGCTGAGACGATCGAAGAGACTGCCGACCTTGTCACGCGACTCGGGGCGCTGGTATCGCGGCCGCAGTCGATCATCTCGAACCCGACCACGTGAAAATCCTGGCCGCGTCGGCGGATCGTGGAGAGGCTGCATGAGCGTTGAGATCAGGTGCTCGTCGTACACGGAGGACTTCACGAGCCAGCGCCCTGCACCGCCGCCTGACCTTGACCGCCTCGCTCAGAGCGCCCCGATGATGGATCCGGGAACGGGCAGCCTGGCGAAGATGTGAAAATGCGGAGCTTTGTAACGGTGTTATGATAGGCATGAATGGCCAGTGGGAGGTACCGATGGATCCGGCAAACGACACGATGGTGGGCGGCCAGTCATCACGGAACCGGATGCGCGCGGCGGACGCCGATCGGGAACGGGTCGCGGAGCAGCTGCGATCAGCGCACGCCGACGGCCGCTTGGACCTCACCGAGTACGACGAGCGGGTCCAGCAGGCCTGGGCCGCCCGAACCTATGGCGATCTAGACGCACTTACCGTGGATTTGCCTGAGACTCGGCCGTCGACCCCGAAAGTTAGTTCCGATGCGCGACAACCCCACGCGCAATGCGGAAGTGGGCGGGTCACGGTCACCGCCTGGGCCGGCGCGACTCTGATCAACCTGATGATCTGGACGGTGGTGTGCCTGTCCACCATGAGCTGGATCTACCCCTGGTGGATCTGGGTCGCGGGTCCATGGGGTGCGGTGCTCTTGGCCCGTTGGATAGGCGAACGGGCCAGCGCCTTCAGCGCTCCGCGGTGACCGATCCGGGGCCGGTTTGGACCGACTGCTGACCTGGACGTAAACTGTGCTGTCGGCGCGAGCAGCGCGCCGGTTCTAGCGTGTCTGCAGGTATCTGCGCAGGCTTCCTGCTCAGCAGTGCGTCCCCGCACTTGTCGTGATGCCTCCGCACGTCGTGGAACTGGCCGGTGCCTGCGTCGCGGCAAGGCTGCTATCTGGCGGCACGGCGAAGTGAGCAGGAACGCGGAGGACATGGCCAAGAAGGACGGGGCGATTGAGGTCGAGGGCCGGGTGGTCGAACCACTTCCCAACGCGATGTTTCGTGTCGAGTTGGAGAACGGTCACCGGGTTCTCGCGCACATCAGCGGCAAGATGCGCCAGCACTATATCCGCATCCTGCCCGAGGATCGGGTGGTCGTGGAGCTGTCGCCCTACGATCTGTCCCGGGGCCGCATCGTCTACCGCTATAAGTGAGGGCACCAACTGCTGGACCACCTACTACGACACAACTGAGAGATGACGTGAAGGTAAAGCCGAGCGTCAAGAGGATCTGCGACAAGTGCAAGGTGATCCGCCGCCACGGCGTGGTCATGGTGATCTGCGAGAACCTGCGTCACAAGCAGCGCCAGGGTTAAGCAGGGCACGACACCGCTGGTCCACACGGCGCGAGAAGACCTCCCCGCGCCAGCCGATTCATGAGGGATCGGTCCACCCCCGGACGCCAGGCCGGGGCCCGCGGACGACCAACACGGTCGTCATACGGGACGGACGGGGAGCAGACCTGGGACGACGAGACAGGAGACACGCCTCGCATGGCTCGACTCGCCGGCGTTGACTTACCCCGCGACAAGCGGATGGAGATCGCGCTGACTTATATCTACGGCGTTGGCCGTACCCGCTCGCACGAGATCCTCAGCGCCACCGGGGTGAGCCCGGATTTGCGCACCAAGGATCTGACTGATGAGGACCTCGTCCGGTTGCGGGAGTACATCGAAGAGAACTACAAGGTCGAGGGTGACCTCCGTCGCGAGGTCCAGGCCGACATCCGCCGGAAGATCGAGATCGGCTGCTACGAGGGCCTGCGGTGGCGCCGCGGGCTGCCGGTGCGTGGTCAGCGAACCAAGACCAACGCCCGCACCCGCAAGGGTCCGAAGAAGACGGTCGCCGGCAAGAAGAAGGCCGGGAAGAAGTAGCGCCAGCTACACCAAACGGCGGATCAGCCTACCCAGACCTTTGTAGGAGCGCAACCGAATGCCACCCAGAGCACGTGCAGGTGCCGGCACCAAGAAGGTTCGGCGCAAGGAAAAAAAGAATGTCGCGCATGGGCATGCGCACATCAAGTCGACGTTCAACAACACGATCGTCTCGATCACCGACCCCACCGGTGCGGTGATCGCGTGGGCGTCCGCGGGTCACGTTGGTTTCAAGGGCTCGCGCAAGTCCACCCCATTCGCCGCGCAGATGGCCGCCGAGAGCGCGGCCCGCAAGGCTGCCGAGCACGGCATGAAGAAGGTCGATGTCTTCGTGAAGGGCCCGGGTTCAGGTCGCGAGACGGCGATCCGGTCGCTACAGGCCGCCGGCCTTGAGGTCGGCACCATTCAGGACGTGACCCCGCAGCCGCACAATGGCTGCCGGCCACCGAAGCGGCGCCGGGTCTAGGGCGCGGGGAGGAACAGCAGAGATGGCTCGATACACCGGACCTGTCACCCGCAAGTCCCGTCGACTCAAGACCGATCTGGTCGGCGGCGACCAAGCCTTCGAACGTCGGCCGTATCCCCCCGGCCAGCACGGTCGTGCGCGGATCAAGGAGAGCGAATATCTCCTGCAGCAGCAGGAGAAGCAGAAGGCACGCTTCACCTACGGCGTCATGGAAAAGCAGTTCCGCGGGTACTACGAGGAGGCGAACCGCCGCGCTGGCAAGACCGGCGACACGCTGTTGCAGATCCTGGAATCCCGGCTGGATAACGTTGTCTACCGCGCCGGCCTGGCCCGCACCCGGCGCCAGGCCCGTCAGTTGGTGACCCACGGGCATTTTCTGGTCAACGGCGGCAGGGTCAATGTGCCCAGCCTGCGGGTGTCGAAGTTCGACATCATCGATGTAAAGCCCAAGTCGATTCCAACGCTGCCGTTTGTGGTAGCCAAGGAGAGCTTGGGGGACCGCCCAGTGCCGGGATGGTTGCAAGTAGTTCCCGCAACGATGCGGATACTGGTGCACCGGTTGCCCGAAAGGGCCCAGATCGACGTACCACTTCAGGAGCAGCTCATCGTCGAGCTGTACTCCAAGTAACACGACGGCGTCAAATAGCGGGCGCCAGAGGAGGAACAATCATGCTGATCACTCAGCGACCCAACCTCAGCGAGGAGCCGGTCGATTACACCCGCTCCCGGTTCGTGATCGAGCCGCTGGAGCCGGGATTCGGATACACGTTGGGCAACTCGCTGCGGCGGACCCTGCTCTCCTCCATCCCCGGGGCTGCAGTCACCAGCATCCGCATCGACGGTGTGCTGCACGAGTTCACCACCGTGCCGGGCGTCAAGGAGGACGTCACCGACATCATCCTCAACCTCAAGGAGCTGGTGGTCGGCTCCGAGGAGGACGAACCGGTGACGATGTACCTGCGCAAGCAGGGCCCGGGTGACGTCACCGCGGGCGACATTGTGCCCCCGGCCGGTGTCACCGTGCACAACCCCGATCTGCACATCGCCACCCTCAACGGCAAGGGCAAGCTCGAGATCGAGCTGATCGTGGAGCGGGGCCGCGGCTACGTGCCCGCGGTACAGAACAAGGCGTCCGGGGCAGAGATCGGCCGGATCCCGGTGGACTCCATCTACTCGCCGGTGCTGAAGGTGACCTACAAGGTCGAGGCCACCCGGGTCGAGCAGCGGACCGACTTCGACAAGCTCGTCTTGGACGTGGAAACCAAGCCGTCGCTCACTCCACGGGACGCGCTGGCCTCGGCCGGTCGCACCCTGGTGGAGTTGTTCGGCCTGGCCCGCGAGCTCAACGTGGAGGCGGAGGGCATCGAAATCGGTCCCTCACCGGCCGAAGCGGACACGATCGCCGCGTTCGCCATGCCGATCGAGGACCTGGACCTCACCGTTCGGTCCTACAACTGCCTCAAGCGCGAGGGCATCCACACCGTCGGTGAGTTGGTCAGCCGTAGCGAGGCCGATCTGCTGGATATTCGCAATTTCGGCGCCAAGTCGATTGACGAAGTGAAGCTGAAACTGGCCGGTCTGGGTCTGCAGCTCAAGGACAGCCCGCCCGGATTCGATCCATCAGCGGTGGCAGCAGAGTATTCGATCGACGGATGGGGCGAGGGCAGCGACAATGGGGTCGACAACGGCCCCGATTACGGCCCCGACGACGGCCACGACTACGCCGAAACCGAACAGCTCTAGCCCTCGTGAGTGCGTAACGGTGTTAGAACACTGTTACGCACTCACGAGGCAACCGAAGGGAACCATCATGCCAACGCCGACCAAGGGCGCCAGGCTCGGCGGGTCGCCGGCCCATCAACGGTTGATGCTGGCCAACCTGGCGACATCGCTGTTCGCTCACGGCCGGATCACCACCACCGAGGCCAAGGCGAAACGGCTGCGTCCGTTCGCCGAGCGGTTGATCAGCAAGGCCCGGGTAGGGGACTTGCACAACCGCCGCGAGATTATGCGGGTGATCCGGGACAAGGACGTGGTGCACAAGCTGGTCGCGGAGATCGGTCCGCAGTTCGCGACCCGGCCGGGTGGCTACACCAGGATCCTCAAGACCCTGCCACGCAAGGGCGACAACGCGCCGATGGCGATCATCGCGCTGGTCACCGAGCGGACCGCGGCCGAGGTCGAGGAAGTCCAGCGCCGGGCCGTCAAGGACCGGCCGAAGGTGAAGCAGCCAGCCGACAAGACCGCCGAGGCGTCTGCCACCGCGGACAGCTCCGCGGAGCAGGAGGAGACCCCGGGTGGGCAGGCGACGCCGTCGCCCGCTGTGCATGCGGACGAGGGCGAATCCTGACCCCGAGCGCACCGCCGGAGCCCGTCGTCCCTGCTGGGGATGGCGGGCTCCGGCGTTACCGGCTGGATATCAGCTACGACGGGTCCGCCTTCTCCGGATGGGGCCGCCAGCCGGAGCGTCGCACAGTCCAAGGCGTTCTCGAGCATGCGGTGGCGACCGTTGCGCGGATCCCGGCCAGCCTCACCGTCGCTGGCCGAACCGACGCCGGAGTGCACGCCACCGGGCAGGTCGCCCATCTCGATGTGCTGCCGGGGACGCTGGCGCCCGACCAGCTTGCCCACCGCTTGGCGAGGCTGCTGCCACCGGATGTCCGGGTGCCCTCGGTGCGGCAGGTGCCCCGCGCCTTCGACGCTCGATTCTCCGCATTGCGGCGGCACTACAGGTACCGGATCTGCGACGCGCCGTGGGGAGGTGATCCGCTGCGCCGGTACGACACGTTGGGCCATCCTGGTCAGCTCGACGACGCTGCGATGAACGCGGCGAGCAGGCTCTTGCTCGGCGAGCACGACTTCGCCGCATTCTGCCGCCGCCGGGATGGCGCGACCACGGTGCGCGCCTTGGAGCGGTTCGAGTGGACCCGCGACGAACCGCACCTGCTGGTCGCGCACGTCACGGCGGACGCGTTCTGCCACTCGATGGTGCGCAGTCTGGTGGGTGCCCAGCTCGCAGTGGGGGAGGGCCGCCGCGCCCCGGATTGGCCTGCTGGCTTGCTGCGCCACACCGCCCGGGCCAGTGACGTGACGGTGGTACCTCCGCACGGCCTCACCCTGGTCGGGGTGGACTATCCCGAGAACGACCAGCTCGCCGCCCGCGCCGAGCAAACCCGCGCGTTGCGGCACCCGGATGGCCGGCTGGCTGATACATCGAGATCCCGCCGGTCCGCCGACGGGTGATGTGTTACCGCTGTAGTTGGTGACCTTGTACGCCGAATGCCTTATCAGGTTACTGGGCTACTGAGCCGAGTGACTGAGACTGTCAGACCTGTCTTATAGCATTCGGGTTGTGATGGTGCGGCAGTTGATTCCCGAGGGCCTGGCTGAGATGGTGCCGGGTCCGGAATTGGGTGCGCTACTAGCTGGAATCGATATTCATGCAGTGAGGCTTATGCAAAACCCTCCTTGAAGAAGTATAGGCCGATAGCAGCCCGGAATGAGGATAAGAAGGTCTTCAGTGGCCTTCTGCAATCCGTGAAGAGAATCCGCCATGCCTTTAGGTTGGCGACGGCTCGCTCGACGGGTGCACGCAGTGAACTGATCTGGTTATTGTAGTCATGTTCACGCATGTACAGGTCACGGTCTTGCGGCTTGCGAACCGGAGTGATGATGTAATCAGGTCCGATGAATCCCTTGTCGCCAATCACATCGCCGGCCAGCTTGAGGATCATCTCGCACTCTGATTCTTTCAGTTTGGCCATGTCGTGCTGGTTGCCGGGAACAGGCTCGGAGACG
>JBHEMR010000055.1:0-4886 GCA_046262495.1 Pseudonocardiaceae bacterium
TGCTAGTTCCCCGGATCATCGGCCGCGTAGTCAAGGTGCCCGCCCTGGTGACTGTCGTGGCCGTCCTGGTGGGTGGCGCCCTGTTGGGAATCGTCGGTGCGCTGGTCGCCATCCCCGCTGCCGCGGCCGTGCTCCTGTTGACCCGCGAAGTGCTCTTTCCGCGTCTCGACCACGCCTGAGGACGAAAAATCGGAGGCTGTTGCAACTAACAGCCTCCGATTCGGGCTCTTTCCCGCGGGTGGCCGCGAGTGTCAGTAGTAATGCCGCCGACCACCGACCGCGCGTCCGGCGCTACCGAGCACCAACAGGATCACACCCACCACGATCAAGATGATCCCCAGATACATCAGAATAGGGATGGGGATCAGCCACCCGAACACCACGACCAAGACAATACCGAGAACGATCACGATGCCTCCCGCGAGTCCAGTCTGAACGCCTCACAATGATCTTACATCACCGCCACCCGATTTGTCCTACCTCCAGATGGACTAACCGGACTTTCGTCCGACCACTCGCAGCGTGCGCGGGCCGGTGCTGGTGTGTTGCGACCGAACGCTGCGCCTGACGCTGCCGGCGCGGACGCAGATGACACGGCTGCGCACACTGCGCTGCCAATGAGGCTTGGCTAGCACGGAGCTACCTCAGGTTTCATTCGACGTCTGCTGCTGAGACATCTTTCGACTGGTCACCGTTACCTCCAGGTCGTCTTTTAGTGGACTGCACGCGGCACCATTGCGTTGTGGGAGAGTCGTCGACTGCCTGCTGGCAGGCGGAGGAGAAATGACCGACCGGGAACTCCGCGCAACAATCCGGCAGCGATTCATCGCGCTTCGCGCCGAAGTGCAGCAACGCCGAACCGAGCTGATTACTGAAACCGAAGCGCAGCTGTTCGAACGGTACCGGGTGAAGAACGAGCGGGCCGACGAGCTGGACCGCGGGCTCAAGGAAATCACCGATGAGGCGAACCGGAGAGCCGTGGCCCTGCTCCGTGAGTTCGAGGATCTCGCTGACGGCGGCCGGTGGAAAGGTGGGCGCCAGGCGATGTTCGAAGTTCCTCGCATCCACCGCTTCAACGCCGACCGCACCCGGCTGCACCGGGCCCTGATGGCCGAGATCGACAACCAGACCCAGCAGGCGCTACGGGTACTGGACCGGCAGGAGACGACGTTGCTCCGAGCCCCCGACCGAGCCCGGACGTGCCTCACTCGGGGGATTCCCGCCATTGTCACCGACCTCATCACTCCGGCTCGGCTGCGGGAGGTCGAAGCCCGGTTCAACGCGGCCGCGATGACCTGACCAATCGAGTACAGCCAATCTCGACCGTAGGCGATTCGGGATGCCGGGACCTGCGGTATAACACCGCGGGTGAGCAACCCGAGTCCCGAGCCGAACGGCGTGGATCGGCGGCCGCTTCCCGGCAGCGCGCCGCGGTCGGTGCCGCGCGCGATCCAGGCTTTCGGTCCCGTCCCGGCGGACACGACAATCGAGATCACCCTGGTGTTGCGCCGCCGGGGCGAGCTGCGAGGCCCCGCTGCCGCCGCACCGATCTCCGCCGTGACGCTAGCCGCCGACTACGGTGCGGACCCCGCTGACGTCGACCTGGTCACGGCGACCGTCACCGCTCTCGGGGCGCGAGTGCTGTCGGTGCACGCCGCTGCCCGGTTGGTGCGGGTCGAGGGCACCGCGGCGGTGCTGAGCCGGATGTTCGGAACGTCGCTGGAGCTGGTCACCAGCCAGGACCCGGCCGCCGGTGTGGTCACCCACCGGGTGCGGACCACCGCGCTGAGCGTTCCGGCCGTCCTGGACGGGATCGTGACCGCCGTGCTCGGGCTCGATAACCGCCCACAGGCACGCCCGCGGTTGCGCGTCGCGCGGCCCCACGCGGTCTCGACCAGCTACACCCCAGTGCAGCTCGGCCGGATCTACCGGTTTCCGCCGGACACCGACGGCGCCGGGCACACGATCGCCATCATCGAGTTGGGTGGCGGCTTCACCCAGGCTGATCTCGACACCTACTTCGCCGCGCTGAATATCAGCGCGCCGGTGGTGACCGCGGTAGGTGTAGACGGCGGGGCGAACACCCCGGAGCGAGATCCCAACGGCGCCGACGGCGAGGTGCTACTCGACATCGAGGTCGCCGGGGCGCTCGCCCCGGCCGCCGCCATCGTCGTCTACTTCGCCCCCAACACCGACGCCGGATTCGTCGACGCGGTGTCCGCCGCCGCGCACGCCACGCCGACCCCCACCGCGATCAGCATCAGTTGGGGCCAAAGCGAGGACGCCTGGACCAGGCAAGCCCGCACTGCTTTCGACCAGGCGCTCGCCGACGCGGCGCTGCTCGGCGTGGTAGTGACCGTGGCTGCGGGCGACGACGGCAGCACCGATGGCGGTAGCGACGGGCGCGCCCACGTCGATTTCCCCGCGTCCAGCCCGCACGCGCTGGCCTGCGGCGGCACCCGGTTGGACGCGGACCCGACGACCGGCCAGGTGCGCGCGGAGACGGTGTGGAACAACGGCGGCGACCGCGGGGCCACTGGTGGCGGGGTCAGCGACGCGTTCGACCAGCCCGGCTGGCAGGCCGGCGCCGGGGTGCCCGTGCGTCGCGGTAAGCCCGGCCGCGGCGTCCCGGACGTCGCCGCCGTCGCCGACCCGCAGTCCGGCTACCGGGTGCGGGTCGATGGCACCGACATCGTCGTCGGCGGCACCAGTGCGGTGGCCCCACTGTGGGCGGCCCTGGCGACCCGGTTGGCCCAGGCGACGGGGCGGCCGCTGGGCCTGCTGGCGCCGGCGCTGTACCAGCGTGTATCGGAAGGCGCCGCGGCAACCGGCTTTCGTGACATCACCACCGGCAGCAACGGCGCGTACTCCGCCGGCCCGGGCTGGGATCCCTGCACCGGGCTCGGCGTACCAGACGGCACTGAGTTGCTTACCGCGCTGCGCCAGCACCGCGCCGCAACGAATTCCCGGCGCGATTAGTAGTAGTGTCGCCGGCCCCCGATTGGGCGTCCGACGGCACCGAGCAGCTCAAGGATCACTCCGACCACTATCAAGATGATCCCGAGCGTGAACAGAATGTGAATTCCGATCAGCAAGCCAACCACCAGCAAGATGATGCCGAGAACGATCATGATGGCCTCCTTCGGAGTCTTCCCCGAGGACGTTACGACACGGTCACCGGGTCGGCGCGGTATAGCGATCCATAATGGACGATACTGGACAGTGAGCGACTGCCGACGCTCCGAGCGGGGTAAGGAGGTTAGCCCCTTCGGGTTATGCGGTTCGGATCCCTGGACGCACGAAGCGCGCTGGTGGCAGCACGGCGGGAGCGGTGTGACATGGTGGGGCGGTGGCGCTGACCGGCCAGGGGTGGCGGCGGGCGGCCGTGGCGATCGTCGGGCTCGCCGCCGCCGGGCTGGTTGTGCGGGTGCTGTTCGACAGCAGCGACGAGCTGCTCACCGCCGCTGACACCTTGACGTCGGTCCGGGTGGGGTGGGTAGTGGTGGCCGTCCTCGTTGAGGTGCTGTCCTATGCGGCGCGGGGCGCCGCGAGCACGGTGGTGCTGCGCCGCGGAGGTGCCGTCGTCGGGCCGATAACGATGGCAGCGGGCACCTTGGCTGGTGATGCCGCTGCGTACTGCCTGCCGTTCGGATTCGCCGCCTCGGGCGTGGTGATGGTGGGCGTGTTGCGCCGCCGCCAGGTGGGTGCGGCGCTGGCCAGTTGGATGTTCGCGGTCTGTTCGTTGTTCTACGTCGCTTCGATCACGGCGCTGACCATCGTCGCGGTCCAGATTCCCGGCGGCGACAACCCGATTTCGGGCTTGCAGACGATCAGTATTGTGCTGCTGATCGTGCTGGCACTGATCGGTGCTGGGTACGCGCTGCTGCGCCGCCCCACGGTCCGGCTCCGGCTCACTCGGGCACTGCCCAGCATTAGCCTGCCGTCGCGCCGCCTGAAGCCTTTCGCTTCGGCCCTGCGAGCAGGTCTTGGGACCTGGGCGAGTCAATTGCGTACGGTCCGGTTGACCCCGGTCGCGGGTCTTGCAGTGTTCATCCTGATGACGGTGTCCTGGCTGGCTGACGTTGCCGTGCTGGCGCTGGCTTTCGTGGCATTGCACAGCACACCGCCGTGGACCGGGTTGTTGCTGGCCTACTGTGCCGGGCAGATTGCGGCAAGTATGCCGGTGACGCCCGGCGGGATTGGGGTCGTGGAGGGCAGCATCACGCTGGCGCTGGTCGCCTTTGGCGGCGCCGAGACCATCACGCTGGCAGCTGTGCTGCTTTACCGGCTGATCGGCTACTGGGGCTGCATTCCGGCGGGGGGCCTGGCATGGCTGGTATTGCGGGGGACGTCCCGCAGTCCGGCAAAGCTGGGCGTCAATCACCTAGACCCAGTGGCCACTGAGGTCGCTGAAGTGGAATCGACATCATGAGTATCCGCCTGTGGTCGCGCCGCGCCGCGGTGTCCAGTGTCGCTATCGCGTTGGCCATGACGGCGGCCTGCTCGGGCCCGCGCAGCGGGGCCTCGGTCACCGGTGACGTCTCCGGCTGCGCGGCGGTGCTGCCGTTAGCTCGCCACGTCATCCATGATGACGGCAGGCTGACCAGGATCAGGCGCGTCAGCAAGGCTGACGCCGACGCACTCAGTCGGAAGCTGGGTGCCACCCCCCCCGCACCGCTTCGACCGCATACCGGGTCACCGCGACCGCTGCGTCCAAGCAAGTCCAGCTGGCCCAAGGCCTGCCTGGTCGTCTACCACGGCAACTACCCGCCGGGAACGATCGTCGGGGCCAGTCCACCGGCGGTTGCCGGACACTATGCCTTGATCGTGCTCCGCGTCCGGCACCCGGCAGTCGACCGCGTCCTGGTGACCGACACGCTTCCCGC
>JBHEMR010000056.1:0-6517 GCA_046262495.1 Pseudonocardiaceae bacterium
CACCGCGTCCTTGCGGACCAGCGCCGACTCCATCCTGCGGAGCACGAAGCGGTAGGCCTCCACCTGCGCCTTGGTGGTCGGATTCGTGGGCATCGGGTGCCTACCGCTCTTTCCGGGGCTGTACGGTGCCGCAGGATAGCGAAGCCCTCTTGGCGGACCATCACGTCCGTCCTCCCACGGAGGCGGATGGATGACCGCAGCACCGGCGCCACCCAAGCAGGAGTCGACGCGTCACCGCCAGCCAGAACAGCCGCCGGCGTCGACGCCGGTGCAAGACTCCAGCGGCGCGCCAAGCACCAGGGTGAGTGCCCGGTTGCGCTCAACGGGTTCGCGCTTGGGTCCGCTGCCTTTGGTCAACTTGGTCGTGCTCGAAGCCGGGCTGGCGCTCGGTCTAGCGCTGCTTGCCGTGGACACTGAGCTGTGGTGGGCTGCGTTGGTGCTGCTGCTGGTCGCGGTGCCCCTGGCACTGGGCCGCTGGCACGGCCGCTGGCTGGTGCAGTGGGTCCAGGTCACCGCTGGCTACCTGGTGCGGTCCCATGGCCGCAGTCTCACCAGTTTGGAGCCGGTAGCAACCGGAGATCCGCAGCAGCCGGTCGTGGGCGCTGACGATCCGCGGGTGAGCTTGCTGCGCCTGCTTCTACCAGATCTGATCATCGCGCACGGCTCCGACCACCAGCGCGAACCGCTGGGCTTGGTGTGCCACCAGAGCACCTGGACCGCCGTGCTCGAAGTGGACGCGCCACCATCGATAATCACCCCTGTCGGGAGTGCCGCCGGCCTGCCGCTCAGCGCGCTCGCCCGCTGCCTGGAACACCGTGGCGTAGTGCTGGACTCGATCCAGGTGATCTGGCATTGCTACCCGGCCAGCACCGCACTCCCATCGTCGTCCCCGGCGCTGCGCTGCTACTTGGAGGTCCTGGGCCCACTAGCGGTAGCTGCCAGGCGCACCACCTGGGTCGCGGTGCGCTTGGACCCGCGACGCTGTCCCACTGCGGTGGCCGAACGCGGCGGCGGTGTGACGGGGTGCCACCGGGCCCTGATCGGTGCGCTGTGCCGGGTCCGCAGTGACCTGCAAGCCCGGGGTGTATCGACTCGACCGTTAGATGCGGACCAGCTGCTGCGTGCCGGCATCTCCGCCGCCGAGCTGTCCGCGGTGGCCGGCACCGGACAACCGGTGACGCTCAATGAAGGCTGGACAGCCGTCACCGCCGCCGGGGTGGGCCACGCCAGCCACGCGATCACCGACTGGGGCACCAGGGGTGCGGTGCACAACCTCAACGCGTTGACCGGCGTGCGGGCACTGTCCACGACGCTGTCGCTGTCGCTGTCACCAGGTGAGGACGGTGCTGAGGTCGGGCTGCGCGGTGTGGTTCGGGTCAGCGCCCGCAACCCCACGGAGCTCGATGCGGCCGACGGCCATCTGCACGCTGTCTCGCAACGGCTCGGAGTGGCACTGCGCCCGCTACGCGGGTTGCAGATCGCGGGTTTGGCCGCGACCCTGCCACTCGGGGCGCCGCGATGAGCAGGACTCTGGGTAACCCCCTCGCAGCCGGGACGGCCGCACCGGAGTTCTTCGTCACTGCTGGCCTGCTCGATGCGATCAGCCCTCCGGCCGACCGCGGCGGCATGGTCCTGGGCTGCGGCGTCCACGATGAACCGCTGAGCGTGTCGGTGCTGCGCCCGCAGCCGACCCGACTCGTCCTGGTCGGTGGGCTCTACCTGGCGCGACAGGTCGCCCTGCGCGCGATGGCCACCGGCGCCTGGGTGGTCGTCACCACCGGCCGACCCGATGCCTGGCAACAACTCACCCATGCCGCCGGCCAGGGCCCCGACGGTCGTCCCGCGCCCCTGGTACAGGTACGGCGGCTGGCGCCAGTCGAGCTGCCGCGAGCCTCGGAAGACGCTCCGCTGCTGGTCGTGCACGACGGCGGAGCCGTCCCGCAAGAGCTGTTCCCGCCTCGATCGCCATGGCAGACGACCTTGTACCTGCTGCCTTCCCTACACCCGCAGGCCGAGAGCACCGCGATCAACGCCGACCTGGTGCTTTTGCAGCGGCTCTCAGCTGCCCAGGCTCAGCTGGCCGCCGAAATGTGGCGGCTCTCCCCGCCGATGGCCACGGCGCTGGCGGCATTGACCGACGACGGCGTGGTGGCGTTGGGTCCCGACCTCTGGCTATCGCTGCGGCTGGTCACGACACCCGCGGAGCGAGAGATCCTCGGGCCGGTGCGCCGGGGAGATTAATCCGGGAATTTCACCTTGCGCCGGACGACACGAGATGCTCCACCTGGGCACACTGTCCACGGCAGGCTCTGGCTACGGCAAGGCTTTGGGCTGTAGCTGTCGAAGCGGCCAAGCGCACAGCGCACCCCCGCGCCGGCGGTCGCCCCGTGACGTTGTGGCTGGCGGCACACAGCGGGCCGTCACGGCTTGGGCAGCAGCACCTCACCCTCGAGCCCGTCCGGATCGCGAAAAAAGATGCTCAAGGCCTTGCCGAAGTCGTTGACCGTGCCGTCGCTGGCTCCGGCGTCGACCAGCCGTCTCCGGATCGTCTCGAAAGCCTCCTGGGAGGCGGCAGCCAGCCCGACGTGATCGATGCGTCCGCGACCCCACATCGGAGTTTGGCGATCGGCTTCAGTGTTGTCGTCGATCACGAAGATATTCAACTGCGTGGCTGGGCCAATATCGATAACGGTCATCGTCTCGCCAGGCCCGTGGTCACGCGTAGGTCCAACGACAGCATCGAACACCATTGTATAAAATCGGCCAAGCCGGTCGACGTCCTTGGAGATCCAGGCGATGTGGTTCACGCCATCCAACAGCATCTGTGCCTCCTCCCACGAACTTGGACTACCCACCGTACTGTTCGTATCCCGCGACGTGCGTGTCGGCGGTGGCGCCTTCTCGGATGACGGAGTTGGCGCAAGGCTGACGACTCAGCCGGGCGGGGATTCGGCAGAATCGCCCTGTGCCCACCCACGTCGCACTGCTGCGCGGCATCAACGTCGGCGGCCGTAACCGAGTCGCCATGACCGACTTGCGCGGAGTTGTCGCCTCCCTCGCGCACACCGACGTGGCGACCTACATCCAAAGCGGCAACGTAGTGTTCACCAGCCCAGAAACCGACACCACAGCGATCGCCGCCGCTCTTGAGCGTGCCATCACCGAATCACTCAGTGCGCGGTGCACAGTAGTGGTGCTGTCCTGCGACGAGCTGCGGCACGTGGTCGTGGGCAATCCCTGGCCAGGCGAGATGAACCACAAGTGCCTACACGTCGCGTTCACCAGCGAGCAGATCAGACCCGACCAGCTCGCCACCATTGCCGCCGCTCAGCAGCGGGCCACGGACAAGGGCAGCCCTGACGAGGCGAGGGTGGTCGGGCGCACTTTGTTCCTGCACACCCCAGATGGTCTTGGACGCAGCGAGCTGACCGCCCAACTCGCCCGAGCCGGGGGTCCGCTGGCCGCCGCCGGGTCAGCCACGGTCCGCAACTGGGCCACCGTGACGAAGCTGCTGGCCATGTGCCAAGCCTGACGGGCACGCTGCCGGGCAGTCACCGGCGGGATTGGAGCTGACATCAACCATACTTGAGGTTCGAGCATGGTCGGCATGACGACTGCACTGTCCTATTCGCAGCTGCCCGCGCTGATGACCCGGATGACCGGTGATGAAAAGCACGGGACCAGCGCCACTTCCACTCTCGATGTGTTGTGGGTGCTCTACCGCGACATCTTGCGGGTAGACGCCGCCTATCCCGATGATCCGGATCGTGACAGGTTCTTGTTGTCCAAGGGTCACGGCCCGATGGCTTATTACGCGGTGCTCGCCGCGCACGGGTTTATCGCAGCTGAAGATCTGGACGGGTTCGGGGCGTTCGACTCCCCACTCGGATTCCATCCCGATGGCACGCTGGTGCCCGGAGTGGAAATCAGCTCCGGTTCGCTGGCCACGGCTTGGGTTTGGCGGTGGGCACGGCGCTCGGCCTTCGACTAACGGGGCGGCCTACGCCCCGCGTGGTGGTCCTGGTGGGTGACGCGGAGCTGGAGGAGGGCAGCAACGCTGAGGCCATCCAGTTTGCCGGCCGGGTCGGGCTCGAGCGGCTCACCACAGTGGTGATTGACAACGATTCCGCGGGGCGGGGCTGGCCCGGCGGAATCGCGGCCCGGTTCGCCATCGAGGGTTGGGCCACCGCCGACGTGGACGGCCGCGACCACGACGCCCTGCGCCGGGCGTTCACCGTCGAACACCCCGAACGGCCGTTGGCCGTCGTCGCCCATGTCGAGCCCAAGTCCACCTGATCGCTATCGAGGAGCGCCCATGTCCACCACCACCGACAACCCACCGGCCGTCAGCGCGGTCCCCGCTGCCGAGGACCAGCGCGGGCGTTTCTACCGGCTGATGCCTGAACTACTGCGCGAAGACCCCCGCCTGGTGCTGGTACTGGCCGAGATCGGGGCCGGATACCTCGATCCGGCGGCCACTGCACCGGTGGCTGATCGTGTGGTCAACGTCGGTATCCGCGAGCAACTGATGTTGGGCGTGGCCGGCGGTCTCGCGATGACCGGAATGCGGCCGATCGTGCACACCTTTCCGCCGTTCCTAATTGAGCGGCCATTCGAGCAGGTCAAGCTCGATCTAGGCCACCAAGGCCTCGGTGCAGTGATGGTCAGCGCCGGTGGTTCCTACGGGTGGCCAGCCGGCGGTCAGACCCATTTCGGGCACCGCGACGTCGCCCTGCTCGACACCTTGGACGGATGGACCGTGCACGTCCCCGGCCACCCGGTCGAGGTCGACACCCTGCTGCGCCAGGCCCTCGCTGGCCAGGACCGGGTCCACCTGCGCCTGGACAACAGCAGCAATGCTCGCCCGCAAGACGTGGACACCGGGCGGATGAGCGTGCTGCGCCACGGCAACACCGGCACCGTCGTGGCGGTAGGTCCGATGGCTGATCGCGTGCTTGCAGCCACCACACACCTCGACGTCACCGTGTTGTACGCCGCCACCGTCCGCCCATTCGACGCTGACGGGCTGCGCGCCACACTCACCGAGCCCGACGTGGTCATTGTGGAGCCGTACCTCGCAGGCACTTCCACCAGTCAGGTGACCCAGGTGCTACACGGGGTGCGCCACCGCCTGCTCGCCCTCGGGGTGGGCCAGGCCGAGCTGCGTCGCTACGGCACCATCACCGAGCACGACGCAGCCCACGGCCTCGACGTCCCCGGACTGCGGCACTCGATCGATGCCTTCCTCACCAGCTAACCCAAGCACAGGTAACGACCAGCACCCACGGCACCTCTAGCCGCTCGGTTTGGAGTTTGAAGATTATGGCGTGGCCTCGAGCGGCCGCCCACACACCACCGCGGCCTGCTCAGCGGTCAGCTCAGCGCACAGATCGGCGAACACCCACGCCTTGCTCCGGCAGATCCAGCCCGTGTCCAGTGTGGTGAACACCGCGGGAATCCACAGTAGCGGTGTTTCGGCGAAGTCGTGTTCGCGCTCAGCGGCGCGGCGAGTCCAGGCCAACGCGGCACGGATCTCATCGGCGGCATAAGGCGGCGACTCCGCCAGCCGGGCCACGTCCAGACCCTTGGGAATCAACTGCCGCACCATCACAAACCGAACGCTACAAGACAGGTCTGGCAGTCTCGGCCGACACGGACCTGACTCGCACTCGGTCAGCGTCGCCAAGCTCCGCTATTAGGCCAAGCCAGGAGCTGACCGCAACGCGCGGGTTTGCTCGGCGCGGGCGGCGAGGTGTTCGTCGTCGGGATAGTCCACACCGATGAGGGCGAGGCCGTGCGCGGGTGCCACCGCCACGTCGTTGGCCCGGACGGTGTGGCGCAGCAGGCCAGCAGGCCAGTCCGAGGCGCGCCGACCCTCTCCCACCGCGAGCAACGCTCCCACCAGGCTGCGCACCATCGAGTGGCAGAATGCGTCCGCGGCGACATGCGCGACCAGCAGATGCGGTTCGTCGCGGGTCCACTCGAATCGCTCCAGTGCGCGCACCGTGGTCGCGCCGCCGCGGCGGTGGCAGAAGGCAACGAAGTCGTGCTCACCGAGCAGCAGCCTGCTTGCCGCGTTCATCGCAGTGTCGTCGAGCCGTCTGGGGTGGCTCAGCGTGTCGTACCGGCGCAGCGGCTCAACGCCCCACGGCGCGTCGCAGATCCGGTAGCGGTAGTGCCGCCGTAGCGCGGAGAAGCGAGCGTCGAAGGTGCGCGGCACCCGCCGCACCGAGAGCACCCGAACATCCGGTGGCAGCAGCCGAGCCAACCGGTGGGCAAGCTGGTCGGGCGGTAGCGTCTCGGGCGGCACGTCGAGGTGCGCAACCTGCGCGGTGGCGTGCACGCCGGCGTCGGTGCGCCCAGCAACAGTGAGGTTCGCCTCGATCCGCGCCACGGTCGCCACAGCGCACTCGAGAACGCCCTGGACGGTGCGTCGCTCGGGTTGCCGAGCCCATCCGGAGAAGGCGGACCCGTCGTAGCTAATATCCAGCCGGTAACGCAGGAGCCCGCAATCCCC
>JBHEMR010000057.1:0-6725 GCA_046262495.1 Pseudonocardiaceae bacterium
GCCGAGGCCGGCGCCAGGCTGGCCCGCGAGGTGGCCGACGAGTTCGCCGAAGCGGACCGGCGGCGGTTTGTACTCGGGTCGGTCGGCCCGGGCACGAAACTGCCCACCTTGGGCCACATCGCCTTCACGCAGCTGCGCGACGCCTACATCGAGCAGGTCCGCGGCCTGCTCACCGGCGGAGCTGACGCGGTTCTCATCGAGACCAGCCAAGATCTGCTGCAATGCAAAGCGGCGGTGATCGCCGCGCGCCGCGCGATGGTCGCCGAGGGCCGGCATGTGCCGATCATCACCCAGGTCACCTTGGAGACCACCGGAACGATGCTGCTGGGCACCGAGATCGGGGCAGCACTCACCGCGTTGGAACCGCTGGGCATCGATCTGATCGGACTGAACTGCGCCACCGGACCGGCTGAGATGAGCGAGCACCTGCGCCAACTGGCCAAACATTCCCGGATTCCGCTGTCGGTGATGCCCAACGCCGGGCTGCCCCAGCTCCGCAGGGGCGGCGCGGTGTACCCGCTGACCCCCGATGAGCTGGCCACCGCGCTGAGCGGCTTCGTCACCGAGTTCGGCGTCCGGCTGGTCGGTGGTTGCTGCGGCACGACCCGCGAGCACATCACGGCGTTGGTGCAGGCAGTGGCCGATCTCACACCACGCAGCAGACGGCCGCGCCCCGAACCCGGCGTCTCCTCGCTCTACACCGCAGTGCCGTTCCGGCAGGACGCCAGTGTGTTGATGATCGGCGAGCGGACCAACGCCAACGGGTCTAGGGCGTTCCGCGATGCCATGCTCGCCGAGCGGTTCGAAGACTGCGTCCAGATCGCTCGCGCGCAGACCAGGGATGGCGCACACCTGATCGACCTGTGCGTGGACTACGTCGGCCGCGACGGCGCTGCGGACATGGCCGAGCTGGCCGGTCGGCTGGGGACCGCCTCCACGCTGCCGGTGATGCTGGACTCCACCGAGCCCAATGTGCTGCTGGCGGGCCTGGAACGCCTCGGTGGGCGGTGCACGATCAACTCGGTGAACTACGAGGACGGCGACGGACCCAGTTCGCGCTACCAGCGCGTCATGCAACTGGTCCGCGAGCACGGTGCCGCCGTGGTGGCGCTGTGCATCGACGAGCAGGGCCAAGCCCGCACCGCCGAGTGGAAGGTTCAAGTGGCGTCGCGGCTGATCGATGACCTGACCGCCAGCTGGGGCATGCGCACCTGCGACATCATCATCGACTGCCTCACCTTCCCCGTCTCCACCGGGCAGGAGGAGACTCGTCGCGACGCGCTGGAGACGATCGCGGCCATCCGGGAGGTCAAACGGCTCTATCCGGAGGTGCAGACCACCCTCGGCGTGTCCAACGTCTCGTTCGGCCTCAACCCGGCGGCCCGGCAGGTGCTCAACTCGGTGTTCCTGCACGAATGCGTGCAGGCTGGGCTGGACACCGCCATCGTGCATGCGTCGAAGATCATCCCGATGGCTCGGATCCCGGACGAGCAGCGGGCCGTGGCGCTGGACCTGGTCTACGACCGGCGACGGTCCGGCCCTGACGGAGACTACGACCCGCTGCAGGCACTGATGGCCCTGTTCGAGGGCGTCACGACCTCATCGTCGAGGGAGTCCCGGGCGGCCGAACTCGCCGCGCTGCCGCTGTTCGAGCGGCTGGAGCGGCGGATCGTCGACGGGGACCGCAACGGGCTGGCCGAGGACCTCGACGCCGCGCTGGAGCAGCGGCCCGCGCTGCAGATCATCAATGACACCTTGCTGTCCGGCATGCGAACCGTCGGTGAGCTGTTCGGATCAGGTCAGATGCAACTGCCGTTCGTGCTGCAGTCAGCCGAGGTGATGAAGGCGTCCGTCGCGCACCTCGAACCGCATATGGAGCGATCCGAGGGTGATAGCGGCAAGGGTCGGCTGGTGCTGGCCACCGTCAAGGGTGACGTGCACGACATCGGCAAGAACCTGGTGGACATCATCCTGTCCAACAACGGCTATGAGGTGGTCAACCTCGGTATCAAGCAGCCCATCAGCGCGATTCTGCAGGCCGCCACGGAGCACCACGCCGACGCCATCGGGATGTCCGGGCTGCTGGTCAAGTCGACGGTGATCATGAAGGAGAACCTGGAGGAGATGAACTCCCGGGGGCTGTCCGACACACCGGTGCTGCTCGGTGGGGCGGCGCTGACCCGGGCCTACGTGGAGGACGATCTCGCGGAGCTGTATCCGGGGGAGGTCCGCTACGCCCGGGACGCCTTCGAGGGCCTGCGACTGATGGACTCGATCATGACTCGCAAGCGCGGCGGCACGGTGCTCGCCGACCCGAAGGAGGAGGCCAAGGCGGCCGAGCGCAAGGCCCGCCGGCAGCGGTCGCTGCGCATCGCGCAGGCGCGTCGAGACCGCGACGCCGGCACCGAGGCGCCGGTACCAGCACGCTCGTCGGTGGCCACCGACGTACCGATCCCGATCCCCCCTTTCTGGGGCTCGCGCGTGGTCAGGGGTGTCCAGGCCGCTGAGTTCACCGCGATGCTCGATGAGCGGGCCACCTTCTTGGGCCAGTGGGGCCTGCGCGGCTCCCGGAGCAAGGACGGGCCGTCCTATGAGGAACTGGTGGAGGCCGAGGGGCGGCCCCGGCTGCGATACTGGCTCGACCGGCTGACCACCGAGGGGGTGCTCGCGCACGCCGCGGTGGTCTACGGGTACTTCCCGGCGGTCGCCGACGGCGACGCTCTGATCGTGCTCACCGAACCCCGGCCGGACGCGGCCGAACGGTTCCGCTTCACCTTCCCCCGCCAGCGCCGCGACCGCCGGCTGTGCCTGGCGGACTTCTACCGACCGCGGGAGGCTTCACAGGCCGCCGGCGACGTCGACGTGCTGCCGTTACAGCTGGTGACGATGGGGCAGGCGATCGCCGACTACGCGGCCGAGTTGTTCGCCAAGGACGCCTACCGCGACTACCTGGAGGTGCACGGTCTGGGCGTGCAGCTGACCGAGGCGTTGGCTGAGTACTGGCACCGGCGGATCCGGGAAGAGCTTCGCTTCGCCTCGGGGGCGGTGGTCGCCGAGGAGGATCCCGCTGAGGTGGAGGAGTTCTTCAAGCTCGGCTACCGGGGCGCCCGCTACTCGCTGGGCTACGGGGCCTGCCCGGAGCTGGAGGATCGTGCGAAAATCGTCGCGCTGCTGCGGCCGGATCGGATCGGTGTGACGTTGTCTGAGGAGTTCCAGCTGCACCCTGAGCAGTCCACCGACGCTATCGTCGCCCACCACCCGGAAGCGAAGTACTTCAATGCCTGAGTGCTCGTGAAGACGTTCGACGAGCTGTTCGCCGAGCTCACCGACCGGGCCCGGACCCGGCCGGCTACCTCGGGCACGGTGGCTGCGCTGGACGACGGTGTGCACGCCCAGGGCAAGAAGGTGCTCGAAGAGGCCGGCGAAGTGTGGATCGCCGCCGAGCACGAGTCGGACGAACGGCTGGCGCAGGAGATCTCCCAACTGCTCTACCGCGTGCAGGTGCTCATGCTCGGCCGGGGGATCAGCACTACCGACGTCTACCGCTACCTGTGAGGTACCGATGAACTCGACGAACGGCGGTGACGGGATGCTGCGCGTCGCCTTGCCCAGCAAGGGCACGCTGGCGGGCCCCGCCTCGGAGATGCTGAGGGAGGCGGGCTACCGGCAACGCAACGACGCCAAGGATCTGGCCGTCATCGACACCGCCAACGACGTGGAGTTCTTCTTCCTCCGACCTCGGGACATCTCGGTCTACGTGGGTTCCGGTGAGCTTGATCTCGGGATCACCGGTCGGGATTTGGCGCTGGACTCCGAGGCTCCGGTCACCGAGCGGCTCGCGCTCAGCTTCGGTGGGTCCACCTTCCGTTACGCCGCCCCGGTCGGCCGGGACTGGAAGGTCGATGACCTGGCGGGTATGCGGGTCGCCACTGCCTATCCCCGGCTGGTCAACGCGGACCTGGCCCGCCACGGGGTCCGCGTCACCCTGATCCAGCTCGACGGCGCGGTGGAGATCTCCGTGCAGCTCGGCGTAGCCGATGCGATCGCCGACGTGGTCGGGTCCGGTCGCACCCTGCGCCAACACGGTCTGGTGGCCTTCGGTGACCCGATCTGCTCCTCGGAGGCCGTGCTGGTGGAGCGGTCCGGCGCGGCGCCAACGCCGGAACGGGCGCAGCTCATCGCACGCCTGCAAGGCGTCGTCTTCGCCCAGCAGTACCTGATACTCGACTACGACTGCCCACGCACCCGGCTGGACGAGGCGATCGCCATCACGCCCGGGCTGGAGTCACCGACGCTAGCTCCGCTGGCCGATCCCGAGTGGGTCGCGGTTCGGGCGATGGTGCCCCGCCGGGACGCCAACCGGATCATGGACGAGCTCTCCGCCCACGGTGCCAAGGCCATCCTGGCCAGCGACATCCGCTCCTGCCGGTTGTGAGATCCCTACTCCGCCCGGTCGCGTGCGGTCTCGGCGCCCGCGCCGGCGGGGTCCGGCCAGCCCGGGTAAGGGGGCACAGTGCCGCCGAACGCCGGGCAGCGTGACTTGTGATCGCACCAGTCGCACAGCCGGCTAGGGCTCGGGCGGAAGTCACCTGTGTGGGCGGCGCGCCGGATCGCTGACCAGATCGCGACGAGGGTCCGCTCGAAGCGAACCAGCTCCGCCTCATCAGCGGTGTAGCTCAACGCCTGCCGATCAGCCAGGTACAGCAGCCGCAGCTGGCGTGGCACCACCCCGCGGATACGCAGCAGAACCAGCGCGTAGAACTTCATCTGGAACAGTGCCTTGGCCTCGAAGAGCTCCCGCGGTGCGGCACCGGACTTGTAATCCACCACGCGGATCTCCCCGGTGGCAGCGACGTCGAGCCGGTCGATGTATCCCCGCAACAGCAGCGGTTCGCCGTCCCCGGCGTCACTCGCCGCCAGCTCCGCCTCCACCAGCAGCTCGCAAGCCTCGGGCACGACCAGCCGGGGATCCTCCAGCGCGAAGTAGGCCTCGACCAGCGCACGCGCCGAATCGAGCCACTCAACGAGCTCCGGATCCCCGGCACCGGCGAACAGCTCGCCCAGCTCCGGGCTGGCGGCCAGCACATCACGCCAGGCTGGATCGACCAGCTCACGCCCGGCCTCGGGGTCTCGCTGGGCGGGGGACAGCGCGAAGAGCCGCTCCAGCACGGTGTGCACCACGGTGCCGCGGACCTGCAACCGGCTCGGTGTCTCGGGCAGCCGGTCGACCGCCCGGAACCGGTACAGCAGCGGGCACTGCTTGAAATCCGCCGCCCGCGACGGTGACAGGGCCAGCCGCCTGGGTCTCGCCGAGGTCACTGCGGGCAGGGTCTCTGTCATGGCTCGCAGGGTAGGGGAGCCCCCCGACAGCGGCGAACCCACGACGGCGGCGAACCCACGAAAGCGCCGTGCAGCCGCCCGGGCACCGATCTGTCACCATGACCGTCTGTGACTGGAGCTAGCGGACCTTTCCAACCCGGCGAGCGGGTGCAGCTCACCGACCCCAAAGGACGCCGGCACACCGTTGTGCTGGAGCCCGGGGCGCAGTTCCACACCCACCGCGGTGCGGTCGCCCACGACGACCTGATCGGGCTTCCCGAAGGCAGCGTCGTCACCTCCGCCGCGGGGACGCACTACCTCGCGTTGCGCCCGCTACTGCCCGACTACGTGCTATCCATGCCCCGCGGAGCGCAGGTGATCTATCCCAAGGATGTCGCCCAGATCCTGATGTGGGGCGACATCTTCCCCGGTGCGCGGGTGCTCGAGGCCGGCGCCGGCTCGGGGGCGTTGACCTGCTCGCTGCTCCGCGCGGTCGGGGACCGCGGCAGCGTGATCTCCTACGAGACGCGCGCGGATCACGCCGAGTATGCGGCGCGTAACGTCGAGCGGTTCTTCGGGACGGTGGTGCCGAACTGGCAGCTCAGGGTGGCCGACCTGGCTACCCACCCCGCCGATCAGCCGGTGGACCGCGTGGTGTTGGACATGCTTCACCCGTGCGAGCCGCTGCCCGCGGTGTCCGCGGCGCTGGTGCCCGGTGGCGTGCTCACCATCTACGTGGCCACCACCACGCAGCTCTCCCGCAGCGCCGAGGCGCTGCGGGAAGCCGGCTGTTACACCGAGCCGCAGTCCTGGGAGACGCTGCTGCGGCCCTGGCACGTAGTCGGGCTCGCGGTTCGCCCGGAACACCGGATGGTCGCGCACACCGCCTTCCTGCTCACCGCCCGCCGGTTGGCGCAGGGCGCGGTAGCGCCCACTCCGCAGCGCAGGCCCAGCCGGTCCAACCGGCGGCTGTAGGCACGAGTGCCTGGAGTTGATCTGCCGTTAACGCACGGTTCTACCGCGCCGTCCCGTACCGTTAGTGGTCTCCAGAACCATGCGGGAGGAGGTGCCTCGTGCCGCACGACTATTCCGGCGACCGAGCCGCTGACGGTCGAGAACGCATCGACCCAGCGCTGGCCGCCCAGATCAGGGTCCTCGAGGATGAGGTGACGCTGCTGCGTCGTCGACTGACCGAGTCGCCCCGGCATTTCCGGTTGCTCGAGGAGCGCCTCGCCGAGGCCTCCGCGTCAGTGAGCCAGCTCACTGAGCGCAACGCCAAACTGGTGGAGACGCTGCGGGAGGCTCGCAGCCAGCTGCTCGCGCTGCGCGAAGAGGTCGATCGGCTGGCTCAGCCACCCAGTGGCTATGGCGTGTTCCTGGCCTGCTTCGACGACGGCTCGGTAGAT
>JBHEMR010000058.1:0-7407 GCA_046262495.1 Pseudonocardiaceae bacterium
ATGCGGAGCCGAGCCGTTGTTCCTGCAGGACTACATCGCCGTCGGCAAGGTCGTCCCGGAGCTGATCGCGGAGCTCGTCCGGGGAATCGCCGACGGATGCGTCCAGGCCGGTTGCGCACTGCTGGGTGGGGAGACCGCCGAACACCCCGGAATGATGACCGATGGTGACTACGACCTGTCCGCGACCGGGGTGGGGGTGGTGGACGCGGATGCCATCCTGGGACCTGATCGGGTGCGGCCCGGTGACGTAGTGGTGGCAATGGCCTCCTCGGGGCTGCACTCCAACGGCTACTCGCTGGTCCGGCACGTGCTGCTGGACGCCGTTAGAATGCCTCTGGAGGGCCATGTCGAGGAGTTCGGCCGCCCGCTGGGGGAGCAGTTGCTCGAACCCACCCGGATCTACGCCAAGGACTGCCTGGCGTTGGTCGCGGAGACCGAGGTGCGGACCTTCGCGCACGTTACCGGCGGCGGCCTAGTGGCGAATCTGTCGCGGGTGATGCCGCGCGGGCTGGTCGCCGTGCTGGATCGGGGCAGCTGGACGCCCGCCGCGGAATTCGCGCTGATCGCACGCCGGGGCCGGGTGGAGCGCGTGGAGATGGAGCACACGTTCAACATGGGCGTCGGAATGGTCGCGGTAGTCGACCCGGCCGAGGTCGATCGCGCACTGGCCGTGCTGACGGCCCGGCATGTGCCCGCGTGGATCCTCGGCGAGGTGCGCAAGTCCCGCGACGTCACGCTCGAGGCAGTCGAACTCGACGTTGGCGCGAAAGACGGCGTCCGTGCGGTGCTCCGCGGGGAGCACCCGCGGTTCTGACCGAGGCTGGTGCGCCTTTCGGGGGCATCGCGGGATCGCCGCGCGAACTTCAGCGGCGGTACTCGCCATACTCGTCGATAGCAGCCTCGTCGATAACAGCCTCGTCGGCACCATCGCCGAGGTGATGGCTGTCACCGTTGCCGCCCGACAGCTCTCGTTGGAGAGCTGCTAAGTCTGTGGCGGGGGAGCTGTACTTGAGTTCCCGCGCCACCTTCGTCTGCTTGGCCTTCGCACGGCCGCGCCCCATGGCTCGACCCCCTCGCACGCAGGGACGAAGCCATCCGGGGGATTCGGCGGCCTCGTTATCTCGACAACATCCGTTAGGTACCACCGTACAGGGTTGCGCGGATCTCGTGCGATCTGGCCGCGCCACTACGGGGAAGTGGCACATCCCTTAATCGGCGAGGCGGCGTTGCTCGGCGAGCAGCTCGTCGACCGAGGCACTCCCGCTGGCATACCGGGAGCCGATCTCAGCGTTGAGGGTGTCCACGACCTGCTGTACCTCGCGCCGACGCTGAGATACCGACGACTCCTCCGTGCGGTATGCCGCCAGTGCACCCTCGAGCTGCTCAGCCGACAGCGACCCGACGTCGGACAGATCCGCGTCGGCGACCAGCGCCTCGACGTGGCGGCGGTGCGCCTCGGCCCGGGAGGGTTGCAGCGTCTGATGACGACCCGAACCCGTTGCCGGGCCCACCGCATTCACCGCCAGGATGCGGGCCAAATCGGCGACGATGGGAGCGGTGCCCCCTTCGCGGCGGCGCCGTTGTTCGGCGCGCACGAGGTCGATCCGGGCGTGCAACAGCCGCCGCAGGTAGGACAGGTCCGTCTCTTCCTGGGCCGCGTCGTCTCGCCGCGCGCGCACCTCGGCGAGCCTCAACTCGCCCAGCCCAGTACTGAAGGCGGGCGCCAGCACCCGATCAATGCGCCGACGTCCCCCATGACGAACCTCGATCACGCCGACCATCCTGGCACCTTCCCGCTCGATGCGGAATTTAGGACCTCAGGCGGCGCAGTGCTGCGCGGCCCGGGGGTTCGCCGGTGTCGGGGGGAATTGAGTTGGGATCTACTGCGGCGGCTGACTTGCCGGCTTGCAGGGGGGTGGTTGGCTCTACTGAACGTTTGAGCAGGGCTAGGGCGATGGCGCCTAGTTCGTAATGGGTGGCGACGGTGCCGACCCGGCCTACTACGCGCTCGCCGGCCGTCACCGGATCCCCGGTGACGGGCAGGGTCTCCGGTGACTCCAGGTGCAGCAGCACCATCCGTCGCGGCGGGCGCCCCAGATTGGATACCCGTGCCACCGTCTCCTGGCCGCGGTAACACCCCTTGTCCAGGTGAACCGCCGGACCGATCCAGCCGACCTCGTGCGGGATGGTGCGCTCGTCGGTGTCGATGCCCAGTCGCGGCCGCAGGGCCGCCGCCCGGATCGCCTCGTAAGTCCACGTGCCGGCCGGTGCGGCGCCCGCATCGACAAGCTGGCGCCAGGCGTTGGTGAGCTCGCCGCGCGGCACCAGCAGGTCGGCCCGACTTGACTCGACGCGCGCAAACCCACCCAGTTCGCCAGCGCGCTCGAGCACGTCACCGGTGCCAGGCCCCAACAGCGAGAGCACGGCCAGCTCCGGCGTCGCATCCCGGGGTGCCACCTTCGACCAGAACACCATCGAGTGCAGGTAGGCGAGCAGCCCCTGCGCCCGACCTGGGTCGGTGTCCAGCCACACCGTGTCCTCCACATGGGAGACCACAGCGTGGTGTTCGACGTGTCCTCGCAGGTCTAGGACTAGCGCCTCGGTGTGCGCACCGTCGCCGAGCGCGAGCAGGTGCTGGGAGGTGATGGTGTGCAGCCAGCTCAACCGATCCTCGCCCGGCACGGCGAGCACCTCGCGGTGCGACCGGTCCACCACCGCGACGTCGCTGTCGGCGGCGCGTTGCTCCCCCAACGGGTCACCGTGGTGCCAGGCGACCCCGGCGTCTGGGGATCCGTCCGGCGGCGGCACCGCTCCCGGCAGCTCCAGCAGCGGTGATGTCACGAGCCGTCGCTGTCTGCGTGTTCCAGGCAGTGCACGCAGCGCCCGGACAGCGCAAGATGGCTGGGATTGAGCACGAACCCGAAGCGGTCGCGTAAGCGCGCGGTGAGGTCGGTGAGCTCCTCAGGGGGTATCTCGGTAACCTCGCCGCAGCGGTGACACACCAGGTGCACGTGCTCGTGCGCTTGGGTGGAGTAGCTCGGCGCTCCGTGCCCAAGGTGGGTGTGCCAGACCAGGTCGAGGCCCTCGAGCAGGTCCAGAGTGCGATAGATGGTGGTGATGTTCACTGCGGGCGCGACGCGTTGGACCTGCTCGCAGATTCGTTCTGGCGTGGCGTGCTGCAATTCCCGCACCGCGTCGAGCACGAGTTGGCGTTGCGGAGTCATCCGCAGACCGCGGTCGTGCAACGTGCGACGCAGGCTGGTGTCCACAACAACGATGGTAGCCCTGCGTGGCGCTGCAACGTACTGCCGCATTGACGTTGCCGAACCCGCCGTGACGCGGATAGCGTGGCAGTACACGTGAAAGGAGGTGGTCCAAGGTTGAACGGCTATAGGACTCGTGAGGTGGCTGTCAGCTAGTGCCGCCGACGGCCGTGGAAGGCCACCTCTGTGAGAGGCGGCCGGCGAATCCAAGGCAGTCACCCGGCCCCCGGGGTGCCGAGCAGTGGTCCCGCTCGGGCTCGCCGCTTCGCGCGGCGACCCCCGGGGGCTGACTGCTTTCCGGGCCGCGTAGATCACCCGACGACGTAGCTCACCCAACGACTCGGTGCAGCAGGGTTGAGACATGCGGCTGCATGGGTTGGCCGACCATTGCGCGTTGCTCGACGTAGGCGAGGTCGCCGCCCTCAACGATGCCGTAGAGCCGGTGCGCCCCGGTGACCTCTTTGGCCGAGGAAGTTCGCACCACCGCGTCGGTGGCCAGCTCCCACGAGGTCTGGCTGCACGGCCGTCCGTAGTAGAGCTCGATGATGCCGGTGCCGTGCGCGGCAAGCAGCTCGATGGTGTCATCGGCCTGCGGCCGCCAGAACCCGGTTTCCCGAGCCGCCGGTCGGATCACCTTGCCGGCACCGTCTAGCAACCACGCCCGCGACTCGTAGCGGAGAAACGCCCGCCCGTCGTGGCAGATCACCACCTGCTGGCCGAAGCGGTACGGTCCATCGATGGTCGGGTAGACGATCTCCCCTTCGCCGCGCCAAATTCCGACCAGCGGCAGCAGGCTCAGACACTGAGGGTGCAGCTGCGGCCCTTCGCGCAGGTTCGCGGTGTCGCCGGGAATCGGTAGGTCGGTGAATTCAGGAAGGTTGCGGGTACCAGTGCGCGCCGCGCGCTCGGCGGTGACCCGCAGCGTGTCATCGCCGCTCAAGCCGTTAGGACCGCTGGTCACTCTTGGGATCATAGGCGGTCGCCACGCCCCACCGGTTGATCACCGTTTGGGTGTCGTCAGCGACCTGATTTGTCGCCCCACGCGCCCGAACCCGATCACTACAGCGTCACCACGCATCAGCCCACTTGTAGTTGAAGCAGGGCGAGCTTGGGGTTCTCCAGTTCCACGTCGAAGGTTCCCGGCTTGTTCGCGGTGAAGACGACAGATGCGGTGCTGGCCGCGGGAACCTTGACCGCGCGCTCGTAACCGTGCACATGGATCTCGTCGGCCACATCGCTGCTCACTGAGATGACCACGGGGGTGCCCAGGGGCACCGTCACCTTGCCGGTATCACCGCTAGCCTTCCCGCCCCGGACCTTGACGCTGATCGTGCGGACGGTCAGCGCCGGCGCCCGTCCCGGTGCCGCCGACGGGCCGCCCGGATTGGAACCGGGCACCGTAGCTGTGCCCTGCCCGCAGCCTCCGAGTATCCCGATCAGCACCGCCCCGGTAGCTATCGCCATTCCGACCCGACCCATTGTGTTCCTCCCCCGTTACCGTCCGTGCTAGAGCGAACAGCCTGCCATAACGCTCAAGACGATTTTGCAGAGCTATCGCGCTGGCGTTGCGGGCTCGCGGCGGCGTTGTGATCCGTCGCCCTGAGCTCGATCAGCCAGTCGCGACGCGGTCAGCGACGGTCAGGCGGCGACGCACGGTGACCATCGCGCCCTGGCGCGGCACCATGGTCACGTGGCGGGGCCGTACCGCCTCGCCCGGCGCGGCGGTGGGGGCCAGCTCGACTCGGCGCAGAACTTCCCGCAGTACGGTGCGCATCTCCACCAGGGCGAAGGTGGCGCCGAGGCAGCGACGGACCCCGCCGCCGAAGGGTAGCCAGATGGCCGGATCCGGTCGCTGGTCGAGGAATCGCTGTGGCCGGAACTCGTCCGGGTCCGGGTAGTGGCGGCTGTTGTGGTGCACCAGGTTGATGCTGGGAGCCAGGATGTGGCCGGCCGGAATGCGGTGCCCGGCCAGTTGCACCGGAGCGGTCAGTTGGCGGCCGATCTCGAAGACCACCGGGCGCACCCGCAGACTCTCCTTGCACACCGCGTCCAACCACGCGTCGTCGCCATCCGCAGCGGCCGCTGCGGTGTGGTCCAGCAGCGCGGGATGGCGGGTCAGCCGCTCGAAAGCCCAAGACAGGGCGGTGGCAGTGGTGTCGTGGCCGGCCAGCAGCAGTGTGACGAGTTGGTCGAGGAGTTCGTCGTCGGCCATCGGTGGGTCGGCGCCGTCGATGCCGCGCACCAGCATCGCCAGCGCGTCGGTCCGCGTCTCGAGCTGTGGATCGGCGCGGCAGCGGGCGATCTCGTCGGTGAGCAGCACCAGGGCCGCGGCCCGGTGCTGCGCCCGGCGGCGCCACCTGCCGAAGCGGAGCAACACTCGCGGCGGCGGGATCAGCTCCAGCGGGGAACCGATATCGAGCATGGGCGGCAACGCCGCCCGCAGCGCGGCGAGTCGGCGTTCGTCGTGCACCCCGATGACGGTGCGCAGGATGACTTCAAGGGTGAGCTTCTGCATCCGGGGAAACAGCGGGAACCGCTCGCCCACCGGCCATCGGGCGACCTCGTCGACGGTGATGGCGACCATCTCGGCGACCTGCCTGCGCACCGAGTCACCGTGAAATGCCGGCAGCATGATCGCGCGGCTGCGGCGGTGCTTGTCGTCGTCGAGCATGAGAATCGACTTCGGCCCGACGACCTGGCTCAGCGGGGCGGCCGCTTCTCCCGCGTGGAAGATCGCCGGATCGCCACGCATCACCGACCTGATGTCATCCGGGTCGGTGATAAAGACCAGCGTGCCGATTCCCGGTATCCGGGTAGTGAACAGCTTGCCGTAGCGGCGGTGGCAGGTCTGCACGAACTGAACCGGATCCAGCCAGATCAGTGCTGCCTGCACAAGTCCCGGCAGCGGCGGGCCGGGAGGTGGTGGGGCACGGCCCGGCATGCTCACCATAACGCGGAATATACATATACCGCCCGCTGATGATGGCTTTCGTCGAGGCGCTGGCCCAAGCCGAGCGGGTGCCGGAACTGCGGGCTCAGCTCGCCATGTGCTACGAGCGGCTGCGCGCCACCGTGGCCGACATGGTGCGCTCCTCGGTCGACGGTCTTTCCGACGCCAGCCACCGAGGGAGTTGGTGACTCCTCACCGACCACCAACTCATGACGGCAGCCAACCCCACCAACACGCTGGAGTTGGCTGCCGTTCGAGACGTCGGCGAACCCGGGTTGGTGGTCCCTGACGAAACTGTTACACGGTGACGTCGACGGGGAACAGGCCGGGGCCGTCGGCGGTGACGACTGCTTCGCCGGTGCCGGATTGGTGTAGTGCTCGGATGGTCCAGCTGCCCGGGGCGGCGAAGAATCGGAACTGTCCGGAGGCTGAGGTCACCACCTCGGCGGTGAACTCACCCGTGCCGTCGAGCAATCGCACAAAAGCACCTCCTACGGGCTCTCCGGCCGTCCGTACCGTTCCGGTCAGCACGGTGTGCTTGTTCAGATCCGTTCCGGGCGGCAATTCCTGGGTCTGTTCCGGTGCTCCGCACATGGGCTATCAGGCCTTGCTGCCGAGCTCGATCGGTGCGCCGACCAGCGAGCCGTACTCAGTCCAGGAACCGTCGTAGTTCTTGACGTCGGAGTAGCCCAGCAACTCGTGCAGCACGAACCAGGTGTGGCTGGAGCGCTCACCGATCCGGCAGTACGCGATGGTCGGCTTGCTCTCGTCGAGTCCGGCCGCCCCGTAGAGGGCCCGCAGTTCGTCGTCGGACTTGAAGGTGCCGTCCTCGTTGGCTGCCTTCGACCATGGCACGTTCAGCGCGGTGGGGATGTGTCCTGGGCGCTGAGCCTGCTCTTGCGGCAGGTGCGCCGGCGCCATGATCTTGCCGGAGAACTCGTCGGGCGAGCGGACGTCGACCAGGTTCTTGTTGTTGATCGCGTCGACCGCTTCCTGGCGGAACGCCCGGATCGTCAGGTCCTGTTCCTGGGCGGTGTAGCTGGTGGCCGGCCGGCTCACCTCGTCGGTGGTCAGGGTGCGACCGTCGAGTTCCCACTTCTTGCGGCCGCCGTCGAGCAGCCGGACGTCACGGTGCCCGTAAAGCTTGAAGTACCAGTAGGCGTAGGCGGCGAACCAGTTGTTGTTTCCGCCGTA